>JALYSW010000081.1 GCA_030854615.1 Gemmatimonadota bacterium | reverse complement strand
AGCTCCCGACGCATTCGCTCGAGCGCGCGCTCGCGCCGCACATCGGGCGCCGCCGTCGCAATCGCTGGCGCGAGTCCTGGTTCCGCCACCAATTCCTCTTTCGCGATCAGCGAGTCCACTGCCACCGCATCCTCGCACATCGGATACGGCACCACCGCGCGCCCACAGCGCGACGGTCGCACGGGCCCGAGCGCGCAAATCTCCCGATACCGCTCGGCGGCGAGCTCCGGCGAAGACACCAGCCACCGCGCCACGATCGCACTCACCCACCGTCCCTTCATCAACGCTGCCGCATCGCCCACCAGCGCCGCCGCCCTCACCGCATCATCACCCAGCATCGGCCGAGCAACCGACCGCGGGGGCAATGCGCCACCGATCCGTGCGAACGCGCGACCACTCTCGTGCGCCAACGCCGCCCGCGCTTGCGGCAGCATGCTCACCTCCAGCATCGCGCGCTTGCTCACGGATCCTTTGAACTTCCCCTCGCGCGCGAGCGCGATCATCAGCCTGCGATCATCCTCGGGCGCACTCACCGATTCGATCGTCCACCCCGCAAGCGCACCACCACCCTCCGCATCCGCGCGCTCGCGCACTACCACCTCGGGATGCGACAGATCGATCTCCACCGCCGCGCCCTGCAGCCCGGCGATCACTACAGTCCTGGCCTCGCGATCGAGCTGCCCCGCTCGAATCGTTCCCCCTCGCCACCTCGCGTCGAGCTCGCGCGCGAGGTGGTAAACGGTCAGGCTGTCCATGCACTCCCGGTGTTTGACACGGGCGCAGGATGCCCGTAAATTCTTTCCCTGTCAACACATGCATTCTCTCGCCTACATCGCCCTCGGATCCAACCTCGGCGATCGCCATCAGATTCTTGCACGGGCGCGTCTGGCGCTCGCGGCACTTCCGGGGAGCCGCGTGGTCGCCGAATCTTCGGTCGAAGAGACGGCACCGGTCAGCGACGTTTCCCAGGGCGCATATCTCAATCAGATGGTCGCACTCGAAACCGCGCTCTCTCCCCACGAGCTCCTCGCCGCGCTGCATCGCATCGAGCACGATGAGGGGCGCGTGCGAACCGTGCACTGGGGTCCGCGCACCCTCGATCTCGATATCGTTCGCTATGGCGACGAGTTCGTGCAGGATCCCGACCTCGTGATCCCGCACCCGCAGCTCGCACATCGCGACTGGTGGCAGCGTGAGCTGGCCGAGCTGGGAGCAACGGCGTGAGCACGAGCAAGCATGCAGGCGCGCGCATCACGGTGCGCGACTTTCGTGATCGCAAGGATCGCGGCGAGAAACTCGTCGTGGTCACCGCCTACGATGCGCTCTTCGGCAAGCTCGTCGACGAAAGCGGCGTCGACGCGGTACTCGTCGGCGACTCGGTGGGCAATCTCCTTGCGGGCTACGAGACGACGCTCCCCGTCACCCTCGACCAGATGGTCTACCACGCGCGCTCGACGCGCGCTGGAGTGAAGCGTGCACTCCTCATCGTCGACATGCCCTTTCTCACCTATCAGGTCTCACCGGCTCGCGCACTGCTGAATTGCGGTCGCGTGATGGCCGAAGGCGGCGCCGATGCGGTGAAGCTCGAGGGCGCGAGCGACAGCGTGCTCGCCGCCGTGCGCGCCGTGACGGGCGCCGGGATCCCGGTGATGGGGCACCTCGGCTTCACCCCGCAATCCGTGAACACGCTCGGCGGCACGCGCGTGCAGGCCCGCGACGATGCCAGTGCAAAGAAGATCGTCGATGACGCGAAGAAGCTCGAGGACGCGGGGGCGTTCTCGATCGTACTCGAGCTTCTCCCCGCCAACGTCGCCGCGCGAGTCACGGCCGCAGTGGGCATTCCGACCATCGGCATCGGCGCCGGCGCGCAGTGCAGCGGACAGGTGCTCGTCCTCCACGATCTGCTCGGGCTGAACGAGGGATTCAGTCCGAAGTTCCTCAAGCGCTACGCGGAGATGGCGGCCGAAGTGAGGGAGGCGATAGCGCGCTTCGGCAGCGATGTACGCGCGGGTAGCTATCCCGACGACGATCACAGTTTCTAGGCTGCAGCAGTAGCCATGCAGATCATCGAGCGCATCGAGCCGCTGCGCATCGCGCTCGAGGAGCGCCGCCGCATCGGGCACGGGATTGCCCTCGTGCCGACGATGGGCGCGCTCCACGAAGGGCATCTCGCGCTAGTCGACCGTGCATGCGAGCGGGCCGGAACCGTCGTCATGAGTCTCTTCGTCAACCCGCTGCAATTCGGGCCCAATGAGGACTTCGCCCGCTACCCGCGCGACCGCGATGGCGACGCGCGCCTCGCCGCTGCGCGCGGCGTCGACATCCTCTTCGCGCCGCAGCCCGACGAGCTCTATCGAGGCGGCCGCGCCGTCACGGTCGTGCCGACATCGCTCGCGGCGCGGTGGGATGGGGCATCGCGACCGGGACACTTCACCGGCGTCCTCACCGTCGTCGCCAAGCTGTTCAATATCGTGCAGCCCGACGTCGCCATCTTCGGGCAGAAGGATTTTCAACAGGTTGTCATTATCCGCGCGATGATCCGCGATCTCGACTTTCCGATCCGAATGGTCGTCGCGCCCACCGTGCGAGAGAAGGACAACGTCGCGCTGTCGAGTCGCAACGCGTACCTCAGCGCCCCCGATCGCAAGCGCGCGCGCGTGCTCTCGCGCGCGATCTTCGCGATGCGCAACGCCTTCGACGCCGGCGAGACGTCGACTGCAGCGCTCGAGCTCCTCGGCAACACGGTGGTGCAGGCCGAACCGGTGGTGCAGCTGGAGTATCTCGCGGTGATCGATACGGAGACGCTCGAGCCGGCGCCCGTCGCGACGGCAAAGAGCATCGTCGCGATCGCCGCGCGCGTCGGCAAGACGCGGCTCATCGACAATCTCATTCTCGGCTCGGCGGACCACTCCGGATGAAGGTGGCGGAGCTCGAGCTGCCCGCATGGGCGGTAGCGTCGTCGAAACGGCGCGAGCACATTGTTCGCGTCACCGACCTCGCGCTCTCGTGGGCGGACGCGTTGCGCATCGGTTCGGCGGAGCGCGATGCCTGGCGCGACGCGACACGGTGGCACGATGCCGTTCGCGATGCCGACGAGCCGACGCTCCGCGGGATCGTCCCGCATCTCCCGTGGCCCGCCTCGATGCTGCATGGCCCGGCGGCGGCGACGCTGCTGGCCCATGGTGGGGAGCGCCGGCGCTCTGTGCTCGAGGCGATCTTTTCGCACACCGTCGGCAACGCGACGTGGGACCGCACCGGGCGCGTGCTCTATATGGCGGACTTCCTCGAGCCCGGCCGGAAGTTCGATCGCGCGGAGCGCGCTGCGCTCGCCGAGCGCGTCGTCGCCGACTTCGAGGGAACCTTTCGCGCGGTCGTCAAATATCGGCTCGCCGATCGAGCGGAAAGTCGGGAGACGATGCTCCCGGAGACGGCGGCGCTGTGGGACAGCGTGCAGTGAACAGGCGCGCGGTGGCGCTCGCTGCCAGCGCACTCGTGTGCGCGCTCGTGGTCGTCGCCGGCATCAGTTACGGCCGAGTGCGAGCTGCGGGGGAATCGCCGCAGCGCGCGATGGCGCCGCCGCCGCCATCGTCGCCCAGAATTCCGCATCTCGAGGAGCCCGAGTGGGCGACCGGTCATCGTATTACCGTGGAGGTCCTCAACGCGACGAAAGTGCGAGGGCTCGCGCGCCGCGCGGCGCTCACGCTGCGCGACAAGGGCTTCGATGTCGTGTCGACCGGCACCAATCGCGATCAGTTCGATTCTACGAAGGTGCTCGACCGCACCGGGCATCGAGACTGGGCCGTGCTCGCGGCGAAGGCGATGGGCGGGGGCGCGGTCCTCGTGCGCCCCGACAGCTCACGCGAAGTCGACCTGACTGTGCTCATTGGGGCGTCGTGGCGCGCTCCGTCCGAGCCGTTCTACCCGTAGCTGGCCGCACGCGGCGGCGATGTCCTTGCCGCGGCTCTTCCGCACCGCCACCTCCACTCCAGCCTCGCGCAGCGCGCGCGCGAAGCTCGAGATCCGCTCCGCCGGAGATCCCGTGAATTCCAGCGATCCTCCCTCGTGCAGCGGAATCAGATTCACGAATGCACGGCAGTCGCGCGCGAGCGCCGCGAGGAGACGCGCGTGCTCCGGCGCATCGTTGACGTCTCCGAGCATCACGTACTCGAAGGTCACCCGGCGATCGAAGCTCTTCGCCTGCGCGATCACATCGGCAAGCGGATACTTGATGTTCACCGGCATCAGCGCGCGGCGCAGCTCGTCGGACGGCGCGTGAATCGAGATCGCGAGGCGGAACTGCTCCGGGCGCTCGCCAAGGGCGACGATGCCGGGGAGAACCCCAACGGTGGAGACGGTGATGTGCCGCGCGCCGATGCCGAGCCCCTGGGGGCTGTTGAGGATCGTGAGCGCCGTGTCGACGGCGGGCCAATTCATCATCGGCTCGCCCATCCCCATGAAGACGACGTTCGTCACCGCGATCGGCGGATCGAGCAATCCCATCTCGCGTACCTGTGCCGCAATCTCCCATGCCGCGAGGTTGCGCTGGAAGCCCATGCGGCCCGTCGCGCAGAAGGCGCACTGGAGCGCACACCCGGCCTGCGAGGAGATGCAGAGTGTCAGCCGGTCGCCCTCGGGGATCGCGACGGTCTCGATCTCCTGCCCCTCGGGGAGGCGGAAGAGAAACTTCTCCGTGCCGTCCGAGGACGTCTGTCGCTCGATCAGTTCGAGCCGCGGCATCGAGAACCGCTCGGCGAAGGCGCTCCTCAGCGCCACCGGAAGCGACGTCATCGCCTCGAAGCCGGCTACCGGCCGCTCCCAGAGATGCCGCACGACCTGTGCGGCGCGATAGGCGGGCTCGCCGAGCGCGGTCGCGTGCTCGCGCAGCGCGGCCAGCGCCTGGGCTGGAGTGAGGTCGAGCAGATTGATAGGAGCGGTCATGGTGCCATCGAGTGAGATCGCGCGCCATGGAAGCGGGCGCGCCGATCGCTGAATCTAACGGTTTGGAGAGCCGAATGCGGCCCCTGTCACCTTCGCGCGGCACGCGAGCAACACACCAATAAGTCGCTGTAGCGCATACACATATGAAGGTGATCCATCTTCAGAAAGTGCCCTCCGGCGCTTCCCGCGAAAGGACGACGGTGGTAGCTTTCACCACACATTGATGACCATCCCGGAGCAGTCGTGAGGTTCTACTCGACGCGGCCGTTGACGCCGCCGAGCGCTGTAGCATTGGCGCTCCGCGTCCGCAGCCGGGATCTGTCCCGCGCCATGCATCACGCTGCGGGCCCCGTTTCCGCAGAGCCGAACGAATCGTGAGCGCACCCCGATGGCTGCCGCCCCTCGCATGGGCGGCACTGATTCTCATCCTGACGTCCATTCCGGGAGCTCGCATCCCGGCGCTGCCGTTCTCGAACTTCGACAAGCTCGTGCACCTCACGATCTACGGCGTTCTCGGATGGCTCTCGGCGCGCGCCTGGGTGGGGGGATCGCGCGCGACTGCCGCGACACTCGTTGCGATCGCTCTCGTCTCGTGCTTCGGAGCGTTCGACGAATGGCACCAACAATACATTCCACAGCGGTCGATGGATTTCCTGGATTGGGCGGCGGACACGACGGGTGCAGCGATCGGCGTAGTGGTGGCGTTGGCCGGCTCGCGCCGGCGGGTGCGGGCATGACCGACGCGCTCTCCCTCGCGACGACCGTTAGGACACATCTGGGCGGTGCGCTTCGCCGTTCGGATGTCGGCGCGCGCGTGAAGCTCGGCGGCTGGGTTCAGCGCCAGCGGGCGATGGGCGGGATCGTCTTTCTCGACCTTCGCGACCGAGCGGGTGTCGTGCAGGTCTCGTTCGATCCGAAGTTCGCGTCGGACGAGGCGATCCGCCTGGCTGGCAGCGTCGGCCGCGAGAGTGTCGTGCTCATCGAGGGCGAGGTCGTCGCGCGTCCGGACAACGGACGCAATGCGGAACTCGCGACGGGCGACGTCGAGGTCAAGGCCGTCTCGATGCGCGTCGTTGGCCCCGCGGAGACGCCCGCGATCCCCGTGACGCTCGGGAAGGGCGAGACGCTTCCCTCCGAGGAGCTGCGCCTCCGTCATCGCTATCTCGATCTGCGGCGTCCGGAGCTCCAGGCGAACATCGTCCTCCGCCACCGCCTCATGCAGGTCACGCGGCGGCATCTGAGCGAGCGCGGTTTTCTCGAGATCGAGACGCCGATCCTCACGAAGCCGACTCCCGAGGGCGCGCGCGACTATCTGGTGCCGAGTCGGGTGAGTGCGGGCGAGTTCTACGCGCTGCCGCAGTCGCCGCAGCTCTACAAGCAGCTCCTGATGATCTCAGGCTTCGACCGCTACTTCCAGATCGCGCGCTGTTTCCGCGATGAGGATCTCCGCGCCGACCGGCAGCCCGAGTTCACGCAGATCGACATCGAAGCCTCGTTCATTTCGGCCGAGGATATCTATACGTTGGCCGAGGGGCTGATCGCGGCGCTGTGGAAGGAGGGTGGGGTGTCGATCCCCACTCCATTCCCGCGCATGCGATACGCGGATGCGGTGGAGCGATACGGCTCCGACCGTCCGGATCTGCGCTATGGACTCGAGCTGTTCGACGCCTCCGAGGCGTTCCGCCGCGCCGACTTTGCGATCACGCGCAGTGCGATCGAGGGTGGCGGGCGCGTGCGCGGAATGCGCATCCCCGGCGGCGCGACACTCTCCCGCAAGCAAGTGGACGATCTCGAGGCGCTGGCGAGGGGCGCCGGCGCCGCGGGGATGTTGCGCCTCAAGCGCGAAAAGGGTGACCTCACCGGTCCGCCGGCCAAGTTTCTTTCGGCGGAGCAGGGCGCGATGCTCGGCATCGAGGAAGGGGAGCTCTGCCTGCTCGTCGCCGCGCCGGATCGCATCTCATCGCCCGCGCTGGATCGCGTGCGCCAGGAAGCGGCGCGGGTGATGAAGCTCATCCCCGAGAAGACGCTGAGCTTTCTCTGGGTGCTCGACTTTCCGCTGTTCGAAAAGGACGCGGCCACGGGCGCGCTCGGCGCCGTACATCATCCCTTTACGTCGCCGCATCCCGACGATCTCGCGCTGCTGGACACGGCGCCGGAGAGGGCGCGCGCAGTCGCGTACGATGTCGTGCTCAACGGCACTGAGCTCGGCGGCGGGAGCATCCGCATCGCCGATCCGGATGTGCAGCGGCGGATGTTCAATTTGCTCGCGATCGACGACGAGACGGCGCAGCAGCGCTTCGGCTTTCTGCTCGAGGGGCTGCGCTCGGGAGCGCCGCCGCACGGGGGGATCGCCTTCGGGTTCGACCGCATCGCGATGCTGCTCTCCGGCGCGACATCGCTGCGCGACGTCATTGCGTTCCCGAAGACCACGGCCGCTCGTGCGCTGTTCGAGGGCGCCCCGACACCGGTGGCGGCCGAGGACTTGCGGGATTTACACATCAGACTGGACGAGGAGGACGTGACACGATGAGCGACGATCATCTCACGCAGCGGTTGAACGCAGAAGGCGCGGATCTACTCACTCTCGCGGGCGTGAACGACTCGAATCTCGTTGCGCTCTCGCGCATCACGGGCGTGCGTGTGGCGCTGCGTGGCGATTCGCTGTCGCTCACGGGACCTGGTGATGCGGTCGAGCGTGCAACGCCCGTCGCACAGCGGATGCTCGACGCCGCGCGCCAGCGGCTCGATCTGACGCCGGACGACGTCATGCGCATGAGCGAGGATCACGGCGATCCGGGTGGCAATGGCGGACCGGCGGGCGAGATGCGTCTCGCGCTCCCGGGGATGCGCCGGATCATTCAACCGAAAACGTCCGGGCAGGCCGAGTACATGAAGTTGATTGCCGACAACGACATCGTGATCGGCATTGGGCCCGCGGGAACGGGGAAGACGTATCTCGCGGTAGCGATGGCCGTCGACGCGCTTGCGCGAAAGCGCGTGCGGCGCATCGTGCTCGCACGGCCGGCGGTCGAGGCGGGTGAGAGTCTCGGCTTTCTTCCCGGCGACATGCAGGCGAAGGTCGATCCGTATCTTCGCCCACTGTATGATGCGCTCGACGACATGATGCCGGCTGAGCGAGTACAGAAGGCGCTCGAGTCGCGCACGATCGAGATCGCGCCGCTCGCGTACATGCGCGGGCGCACGCTCGCGGACGCGTTCGTGATCCTGGACGAGTCGCAGAACGCCACCAATGCGCAGATGAAGATGTTTCTGACACGGCTCGGCGTGAACTCGAAGGCTGTGATCACGGGGGACAAGACACAGATCGATCTTCCTGCGCGCGAACAGTCGGGGCTGATCGAGGTCGAGCGGATTCTGAAGGGAATCGAGGGGATCGGATTCCACTATCTGAGCGAGGCAGACGTCGTTCGGCACCGCCTGGTGCGGGACATCATCAAGGCGTACGCCCGCGACTCGGGAGTGGAGTAGCGCGCGATGGACGCGCGCATTCCGCAAACGGGCACCGTGACGCTGGCGCCGGACACGGGACACGAACGCTTCGCGCTGCACGCGCCACGTATTGCGCTCCTGCTGGTGGTCGCGCTCGTCACCTATCTGCTCTTCCCGACGAGCGCCGCGGTGGACTCGGCGATCTTCGAGATCGGCTCCGTTGCCACGCAGAACGTCATTGCTCCATTTGCGTTCGACGTGCCGAAGTCGGATGCCGCGCTGCGCGAGGAGCGAGATCAGCTCTCGCGCTCCGCGAAGGCGATCTTCGTCTACTCGCCGGCCGCGCTCGATTCATCGCAGCAGCAGCTGGCGATACTCATGCGGAGCATCGGCGCCGCCGCCGACTCCGCAGGAAAGCGGAACGAGGGCGCAGCGGCCATGCATGTGGCGATGGCGCATGGTGTCGCGCTCACCGCGGCGGAGGGTGCGTACATCGCGCGGCCGGCTCGCCGACGCGCGATGCAGGACGCGGTACATCGCGCGTTCGCTCGCTGGCTTCCCCAGGGGATTGCTGCCTCTGGGGCGCTGGATGACGCCCAGGGCGAGCTCCTCGTGCGTCGGGGCAACGAAGAGCGCAACATCCTCACCGACAGCGTGCTCACGCTCGGCTCGCTGCTCGAACGCTCGCGCACGCTGCAGCCGGATCCCAACTCCTCGGTCGCCGACGGGCTGTATCTCAAGTTGCTGAGTGGGCTGCTGCATCCCACGATCCTTCCCGATCCGGCGGCGACCGAGCGCAGGCGAGAGGATCTGCGCAACTCCGTGGACGTGAACCGGTATATGGTTCGCGCGGGAGAGAAGATCGTCGGCGAGCACGAGGTCGTGGGGCGCGCCGAGTTCGACAAGATGCACGCGATGCACGATGCGATGCAGTCGACGGTGGGCGGCGATCACGCGTTCCGCCGGGTGCTCGGGGGAATTGCGTACAACGCCCTGGTACTGGCGATCTTCGGCATCGCGATCCTCGTTTTCCGGCCGGCGCTCTATCGATCGATGCGGGCGCTCGCGCTCTTCGCTGCGGTGTTCACGCTCGTCCTCGTCGTGGCTGCGGTCGGTGCGCAGTGGTCGCCGGTGCGACCGGAGCTCGTCCCCGTCGCGATCGCGGCGATCATCATCAGCATGCTCTTCGACACGCGCATCAGCATGATCGCGGCGATGATTCTCGCGGTGCTGGCGGGGGGGCAGAGTGTCTATCGAGGGACGAACGCGCTCTTTCTCAATCTCGTCGGCGGTGCCGCGGCCGCACTCAGCATGCGCACGGTACTTCGACGCGAGGAAGGGTATCGCTACGTCATCACGATCGGCGCCGCCTACTTCTTCGCTGCGGTCACGCTCGGGCTCACGCTCGGCTGGACGACGCGGCAGATCGGAGTGAGCGCGGGCTTTGGTGTGCTCAACGCCTTCGTGTCGGTCGTGCTCGCGATGTTCCTGATGCCGCTTGCGGAGCGGCTGACCGGCGTGACGACGGCGCTCACGCTCGTCGAGTGGTCCGATCTCAACCGCCCCATCCTGCGGCGCTTGAGCCTCGAAACGCCGGGGACGTATGCACACACGATCGCCATGGCGAATCTCGTCGAGGCGGCGTGCAACGCCATCGGTGCGAATGGTCTGCTCGGACGCGTCGGCACGTACTATCACGATATCGGGAAGCTGGCAAAGCCGCAGTACTTCGTGGAGAACCAGGCTGGCGGACGCAATCCGCACGACTCGCTGAAGCCGGGCACGAGCGCGACGATCATCAGGAATCACATTCAGGAAGGGCTCGACCTCGCGGCCGAAGTTCATCTCCCGGCCGCGATCGCGGCGTTCATCCCCGAGCATCACGGCACCGGACACATCGCGTACTTCGAGGACAAGGCGCGCGGGAGCGACGGCGAACCCGTTGTGAACGTCGCCGACTACATCTATCCCGGGCCTGTGCCGCAAAGCGCGGAGACGGCGATCTGCATGCTCGCGGACGGCGTGGAGGCATCGGTGCGAGTGCTGCAGGAGCCCACGCCGCAGCGCGTACGCGAGGTGATCGACCACATCGTGCGCCAGCGCATCGAGCAGGGACAGCTCGACGAGGCGCCGCTCACGCTGCGCGACATCGATGTGATCAAGGGAGAGTTCGCGCGCGTCTTCTCGAGCATGCACCATGCACGCATCGACTATCCGGCTGCCAGCGGCGGCGTCACCTCGGAGTTCGCGTCCGTATGAGCATGAGCATCTACGTGCAAGCGCGCGATGTGCGCGTCGGGCTCGCGAGCGCGCGCGTGACCGCGATCGCGCGCGCAACGCTCGGGAGTGAGAAGGTGCGCGACGCGATGCTCTCGATCACCTTCGTGAGCAACGCGGCAATCGCGCGTCTGAGCACCCGCCATCTCGGACACGCGGGCGCCACGGACGTGATCTCGTTCGGCTTCGCGGGTTCGGGAAAGCACGCTCCGGTGGTCGGCGACATCTACATCGCTCCGGCGGTCGCAAGAGCGAACGCCATCGAGAATGGCGTGCCGATTCGCGAGGAGCTCGCGCGACTCGTCGTCCACGGCACGCTGCACGTGCTCGGCTACGAGCATCCCGAAGCGGGCGCACGCATAAAGTCGCCGATGTGGAAGCGTCAGGAACGGATCCTCGCGCGCGTACTGGCGTCGAAGTGACCATCGGCTGGCTCACCGCGCTTCTCGCGCTCGCGCTCGCCACCGCCTGCGCGCTCGCCGACGGCGCCCTGCTCACTGCCGGCCGCGACGGCCAGACGCGTGAGGGGAGCACGCTCCCGCACGGCGACGCTCGAGAGCGCGCGCACCGCGCCCTCTCGATCACGAGGCTGTTTGCGCAGCTGACGTCGGCCGCGGCATTTGCCATCGCGGCCGAGCTCCTCGGGCGCCCCCTGCCGGTGGCGCTCGCGCTCGGCATCGCCGGCATCTTCGTCATTCTCGTGCTCGGCGAAATTCTGCCGCGCGAAGTGGGTGACCTGATCGGCTCGCCGGTGATCAACCGCCTCGCGCTGTTCATCTCCGTGATCGAATTCGTGATGAGCCCACTCGTCATTTCCGGCGCGGCGATCGACAGTGTGCTGGGCCGGCTGCTCCCGACGCCGTCACTCAGCGAGGAGCGCGAGGCGCCGGCGCCGCTGCGCGATGTCGTCGCACACGGGCCGCAGACGCCGGGCGATCAACGCACAATTCTGCGCCGCGTCTTCTCCCTCGGCGACACCGAGGTGCAGGAAGTGATGATCCCGCGTGTCGATATCATCGGCGTGGAGCGGGCGACGCGGTGGTCAGAGGTCGTGGATCGCGTACGGAGCTCGCAACACGCACGGCTGCCCGTCTACGATGACACGCTCGATCACGTGATCGGCATCCTCTATGCGAAGGACCTGCTCGCCGCCGTCATCTCTGACGAGGAGCCCACGGAAGGCTGGGCGTCGCTCGTGCGCCCGGCGTCGTTCATTCCCGAGAGCAAGGCGATCGACATGCAGCTGCGCGACTTCAAGTCGACGCGCTCGCACATCGCCATCGTCGTCGATGAATACGGCGGCACCGCAGGGCTTCTCACCATCGAGGACATTCTCGAGGAGATCGTCGGCGACATCCGCGACGAGAACGACTGGGAAGAGCCGCCGATCGTCGCCGAGGCGAACACGCGCTTCTGGGTGTCGGGGCGCGTCACGCTCGACGAGCTCTCGGAAGCGCTCGGCGAGACCTTCGAGGACAAGGACATCACCACCGTAGGCGGGATGATCTTCCAGCGGCTCGGCCGCGTGCCGCGAGCTGGCGAGTCGTTGACGATGCGCGGCTTCCGCGTGGTCGTCGAGCGCGTGGTCCGCCGGCGCATTGATCGCCTCTACTTCGAGCGGCTGGAGGCTGCCGCGGTGGGCGAGCGATGATCTGGATTCTCGGACTGCTGCTCCTCCTCACCGCGCTACTCACCGCCGCCGCCACTGCGCTGCGCTCGGCGAGCCGCCTCTGGCTGCGCGACTGGGTCGAGCAGCAGCTCACAGGGAAGGTGACTGCCGAGGCGTATCTCGAGCGGTTGCACGATCTCCTGGCGGCGTCCGTGAGCGCCGGCGCGCTCGTCGCGATCTGCGCAGGGATCGCGATCGGGACGCATCCGGACCCGGATCCGCTCGCGGTGATGCTTGCGATCGTGATCTTCGGACTCGCCGTGCTCGTACTCGGCCAACTCTTTCCGCGCGCGCTCGCTCGACGCTGGTCGTCGAAGCTCGTCCCCGCGCTGCTCCCCACGCTGCGCGGGACGTCGGCGATACTCTCGCCGGTCCAGCGCATAGCGGCACGCGTGGCTACCTCGGGCGCTCGCCCCGGGAGCAGCGAACAGTCGCGCAGGGAAGGATTCGAGGAGCTCCTGCGCGAGGGCCAGCTCGAAGGGATCGGTGAACGCGAGGAGATCGACATCATCACCGGCGTCGTGCAGTTCGGTGAGCGGGTGCTGCGCGACGTCATGACGCCGCGGACCTCGGTGTTCGCCGTCGACATCGCACTCTCGCCGCTCGAGATGGCCGCCGTGATCGCAAGCTCCGGGTACAGCCGCGTGCCGGTCTACCGCGAGTCGCTCGACGAGATCGTCGGCGTCATGCACGTCTTCGATGTCTTCCGCGACGGCGGCGAGCGCATGGCGCCACTTCGCCCGGTGCCGCATGCACCGGCGACGAAGCGGGTGAGCGAGATGCTCTTCGAGATGTTGCGCGGCCAGTTCCACTTCGCGGTCGTCGTCGACGAGTTCGGCGGTACCGCGGGGATCGCGACGCTCGAGGATCTCCTCGAGGAGCTCGTCGGCGACATCCATGATGAGCACGATGAGCCGGCGGCGGCTGACACCGGACACTCGCATCATGCCATCGTGCTCGACGCGTCGCTCCCCGCCGGCGATATCGCATCGCGCTTCGATGTGTCGCTGCCGGAGTGGGTCGACGAGTCGCAGCCGGTTGCGGGGATCGTTGTGCGCGCGATCGGACGCATACCAGTCGTCGGCGAGCGCTTCGAGCTCGGCGCGCTCGAGCTCACCGTCGTGCGCGCGACGCCCACGCGCATCCAGCGACTCCTCGCGAAGCGCGCCGATGCGGCGCTTGCGGTCGCACTCAAGGCCCCCCAGTGAGCGCAACGGTGATTGCGTCATTTCCCGGCCACTCGAAGCTGCTCGAGGACTTCGCGGCCCGGCGCCCCTCCGCACTCGCGCGCGCGATCAGCATCGTGGAGAACCGGCGCGCCGGCGCGGCGCAACTCCTCGCGTCGCTGCATCCGCTGCTCGGTCGCGCGCGCCGGATCGGTATCACCGGCCCGCCGGGCGCGGGGAAGAGCACAATCACGACGCGGCTCGCCGAGCACTATCGGAAGGCGGGGCTGACCGTCGGCATCATCGCCGTCGACCCGACATCGCCGTTCACCGGCGGGGCGTTGCTCGGCGACCGCATCCGCATGGAGTCCGTTGCGCTCGACGACGGAATCTTCATCCGCTCGATGGCCACGCGCGGCGCGCTCGGCGGGCTCGCCGCATCCACGCGTGATGTGTGCGACGTGCTCGATGCGTACGGCTTCGACCGGCTGCTCGTCGAGACGGTTGGCGTCGGGCAGAGCGAGCTCGATGTCGCGCGTACAGCGGATACCAGCATGCTCGTCATCGTGCCGGAGTCCGGCGACTCGATTCAGACGCTCAAGGCCGGACTGATGGAGGCAGCCGATCTGTTCGTCGTGAACAAGGCGGACAGGCCGGGCGCCGATCGCATGCGTCACGAGATGAAGCTGATGATCGGCCTTCGCATGGGACAGTTCGCGCGCAATCTGCCGGCGCACCATGGCGTGGATCTCGCACACGTGAGCCGCAAGGCGCGCACGGAGCGCGCCGCGGTGAGCGACGGCGGCGCGCCACAGTGGGTACCGCCCGTGCTCGCAACCAGCGCCGAGCGCGGCGAGGGGATCGACGAACTGGCGATGTCGCTGGATGCGCACTTTGACTATCTTGAGAAGAGCGGCACCCTGCACTCGCGGCGGCGTGCCCGACTGCGCGACAGAGTAGTGGAGGGAGTCGATCGCTCGCTGCACGATCGCATCTGGAACGATCGCACGCTGATGGCGAAGCTCGAAGCGCTGCTGCCCGATGTCGAAGACGGACGCACGACCCCGCTCGCGGCCTCCGAGGCGCTGGTGGCGCTGGTCGCAACGCTTCTCTCGCATTCCCGCTCGATCACCACCGAGAGTGAGGTCGCATGACGACGGTCGATCCGCAGATCAACGCCTCTTCCTCGCAGGAAGAGGAGCTCGCGCGGCTGCGCGCGGAGGTCGCCGACTGGCGCGCCCGCTTCGCCGCGAGCAAGGTTCGCGACCTCGCCTTCGTGAACTCCGGCGGCGAGATCCCCGCGCTCTTCACGGAGCTCGACACGACGCTCGAAACGGACACGTCGCTCCCGGGCGCCTTCCCGTATACGCGCGGCATCCACCCGACCGGCTATCGGGGACGGCTCTGGACGATGCGCCAGTTCGCGGGCTTCGGCAGCGCGCACGATACGAATGCGCGGTACAAGTTCCTGCTGTCGAAGGGACAAACGGGGCTCTCCGTCGCCTTCGACTTTCCCACGTTGATGGGCTACGACTCCGACCATCCGCGCTCCGAAGGCGAGGTGGGAAAGTGCGGCGTCGCGATCTCGAGCCTCGCCGACATGGAGACCCTGTTCGACGGCATCCCGCTCGACCAGGTCTCGACGTCGATGACGATCAACGGCCCCGCGATCATCCTCTACTGCTTCTACATCGCCGCCGCGGAGAAGAAGGGGATCGACGCATCGAAGCTGCAGGGGACGATCCAGAACGACATCCTCAAGGAATACATGGCCCAGCATGCCTGGGTCTATCCGATCGAGCCCGCACTCCGATTGATCGTCGATGGCTTCGAGTGGAGCGCGAAGCACGCACCGAAGTGGAATACGATCTCGATCTCCGGCTACCACATCCGCGAGGCGGGATCGACGGCCGTGCAGGAGCTGGCCTTCACGCTGGCAGACGGCTTTACCTATATCGAGCGCGGCATCGCGCGCGGGCTCGCGGTCGACGACTTCGCGCCCCGCCTCTCGTTCTTCTGGGACATCCACAACGATTTCTTCGAGGAGATCGCGAAGCTCCGTGCCGCGCGCCGCATCTGGGCTCGCCACATGCGCGACCGCTTCGGCGCGAAGGATCCGCGCTCGTGGGCGATGCGCTTCCACTCGCAGACCGCGGGCGTCACGCTCACCGCCGCGCAGCCGATGAACAACGTCGTCCGCGTCGCGTATCAGGCGATGGCCGCCGCGCTCGGCGGCACGCAGTCGCTGCACACCAACTCGATGGACGAGACCCTCGCGCTCCCCACCGAGCACTCGGTGCAGGTGGCGCTGCGCACGCAACAGGTCCTGGCCTTCGAGAGCGGAGTTGCGAACGTCATCGACCCGCTCGGTGGCTCGTACTACGTTGAGGCACTCACCGACAAGCTGGAGGCGGAGGCCGAGTCACTGTTCGAGGAGATCGAGCGCGCCGGCGGAGTGGTGCGGGCGCTCGAGACCGGCTGGTTCCAGCGCCGCATCGCCGAAGCGGCGGCGCGGCAGCAGTGGGAGATCGAGCAGCACCGAAGGATCATCGTCGGCGTCAACGACTTCATCGTCGAGAACGACGAGCTCACGATCCCGCTGCTCAAGATCGGTGACACCGAGCGCGAGCAGCGCACCCGGCTCGCCGAGCTGCGCGCGACGCGCGACAACGCGATGGTCACAAGGCGTCTCGACGAGCTCAAGGCCGCCGCGCGCACTGCCGAGAATCTGGTTCCTCACATCCTCGACTGCGCTCGCGCGTACTGCACGCTGTACGAGATTCGCGCTTCGATGGAAGAGGTCTTCGGCGCGTACCGCGAACCGGTCTTCTTTTGACCGCGCGCAAACCAAGGCCGAAGGAATGGTGGGAGTCGTACTTCGACGCGCAATATTTGCTCGAGTACGAACCGATCTTCTCGCTCGCGCGCGATCGCGCGGACGTCGCACGACTGATCGAGCTCCTCGGCCTTCCGGCCGGCGAGCGTCTGCTCGACGTGCCGTGCGGGCAGGGACGCCACGCGCACCTGCTCGCCGAGGCCGGCTTCGATGTGACAGGGCTCGACTACTCGAAGCATCTGCTCGACATCGCCAGGAAGCGTGGCACCGGCGCGAGCCTCCGCTACGTCGAGGGCGACATGCGCACGCTTCCGGCGAAGTGGAACGGCCGCTTTGCCGCGGTGCTCAATCTCTTCACGAGCTTCGGCTTCTTCATGGATCCCGGGGACGATGTGCGTGTCGTGCGCGAGTTCGCGCGCGTGTTGCAGCCGAATGGCGTGATGATCTGGCACGGCGGCAGCCGCGATGGCGTGATGGCGAAGTTTCTGTCGCGCGACTGGTGGAAAGCGGCGGACGGGACGATGGTCGCCCACGAGCGGACGTTCGATCCGCTTTCGGGGATTCTCACGATCCGCTCCCACTGGGCCGGAAAGCGCGCCAGCGGGGAACGGGAGCATCGGATCCGCCTCTACACGGCGTCGCGGCTGGCCGAGATCTGCCGCATGGCGGGACTGATCGTCGAGGAAGCCTTCGACGGGTGGTCCAGTGCACCGCTGTCGCGTCGATCGTCCGAGATGGTGTTGGTCGCTCGCAAGAGCGAGTTGGCGGGCTAACGCCCCCAACGATAACTTCCTGACATGCGTCCGATCCGAGTTCTGATCGCCAAGCCCGGCCTCGATGGTCACGACCGTGGCGCAAAGGTCGTCGCCGCAGCGCTGCGCGATGCCGGGATGGAGGTCATCTACACGGGGCTGCACCAGACGCCCGAGATGATCGCGACGGCCGCCATCCAGGAGGATGTCGACGTCATTGGTCTCTCGATCCTCAGTGGTGCGCACATGACGCTCTTCCCGCGCGTGCTGGCTCTCGTGCACGCGCAGGGGCGAGACGACATCCTCATCACTGGCGGCGGCATCCTCCCAGCCGAGGACATCGAAGCGCTACAGAAGCAGGGGATCGGCCGCCTCTTCGGGCCGGGCACCGCCACCACCGATCTCATCGCGTACATCCGCGAGTGGTTCGCCGAGCGCCAGAAGCAGGAAGCGTGATGTCGCGGCTTGGCCAACTCTCCGGTGAGCTTCGCGTGCTGGAGGCAAAGCTCCGCGAAGGCGGTGGCAGCGCGAAGACCGATCGCCAGCACGCCCAGGGGAAACTCACCGCGCGCGAGCGCATCGAGCTCCTCCGCGATCCCGACTCGCGCTTCCTCGAGGTCGGCCTCCTCCTCGCGTACGACAAATACGACGGGCAGGCCCCGGCCGCCGGCGTCGTCACGGGCCTCGCGATGGTGAAGGGGCGCGAGATCGTCGTCGTCGCGAACGATGCGACGGTGAAGGCCGGGTCGTGGTGGCCCGAGACGATCCAGAAAATTCTTCGCGCGCAGGAAATAGCCATGCGCTGCCGCATTCCGATCGTGTACCTCGTCGATTCGTCCGGAGTGAATCTGCCGTATCAGGGCGGCGTCTTCCCCGGACAATACGGCGCGAGCCGCATCTTCTACTACAACTCCATCATGCGGCGGTATCTGCGCATCCCGCAGTTCTCCGCGGTGATGGGCCCGTGCATCGCCGGCGGCGCGTATCTCCCGGCACTCTCCGATGTGATACTGATGGTGGAAGGGACGTCGTTCATGGGACTCGGAGGGCCGAATCTCGTGAAGGGCGCCACCGGCCAGGTGATCGACTCCGAGTCACTCGGCGGCGCGAGCACGCACACCGAGAAGTCCGGTGTCGCGCACTACAAGGTCGCGGACGATCAGGCGTGCATCACGAAGCTTCGCGATCTCATCGACCGGCTGCCGTTGGTGCCCGCCACGCACGCGCCCGGCGCGGGCACGTCGGGATCATCGAGCGCGCTCGACGACATCCTCCCCGCGGACCATCGCATGTCGTACGACATGCACACGCTCCTCCGCGCGATCGTCGACGATGGAAAGCTCGACGAGATGCAGGGCGAGCTCGCGAAGGAGATGATCTGCGGCGATGCGACGATCGACGGCATCCCCGTCGGCATCATCGCGAATCAGCGTGGCCTCGTCAAAGGCCGCCCGGGCGAGCGTCCGCGCTTCGGCGGGATTATTTACGCCGAGAGCGCGGAGAAGGTCGCGTACTTCATCGACCGCTGCGACCGGCAGGGAATCCCTCTCATCTTCGTGCAGGACGTATCGGGGTTCATGGTCGGTCCCGAGGCGGAGCACGAAGGGATCATTCGCGCCGGGGCGCGCTTCGTCGAGGCGATGGCAACGGCGATCGTGCCGAAGATCACGCTCACGGTGAATCACGCGTCGGGGGCGGGCTACTACGCGATGGCGGGGCAGGGTTTCGATCCCGACTTCGTCTTCTCGTGGCCGACGGGTCGCATGGGAGTGATGGAGGGGGAAGCCGCGGTGCAGGCCGTGCACGGCCCATCGCTCGAAGCGAATCGCGGGAAGGCGCTTCCCGCCGATCTGCAGGAATCGGTGAACGAGATGCGCGCGGACTACGATGAGCAGCTCGACGCGCGCTTTGCGGGTGCGCGTGGTTTCATCGACGCCATCGTGTATCCCGAGGAGACGCGCGAGGTGCTCGCTTTCGCGCTCCGCGCCGCGCTCCACAATCGCGGGCCGCACCTGGGCGCCTTCACGCTCCCCGCGCAGCTCAGCGTGAACGCGTGAGTCGCATCATCCGCATCGCCGCGGGGCAGGGCTTCTGGGGCGACTGGCTCGAAGCGCCGCGCCGCCAGGTCGAGGGCGGTCCGATCGACTATCTGATGCTCGACTATCTGGCCGAGGTCACGATGTCGATTCTGCAGAAGCAGATGCAGCGCGACCCGCTCGCCGGCTACGCGCGCGATTTCATCACGCAGATGGAGGGCGTGCTGCCGGCGGTGCTCGACGCACGCAGCGTGCGCGTCGTCGCGAACGCGGGCGGCGTAAATCCGCGCGCGTGCGCCAACGCTCTCGTCGAGATGGCGCGCGGCGCGAAGGGGCACGAGAAGCTGCGCGTTGGTGTCGTCACGGGCGACGATCTCCTTCCGCGCATCGACGAGCTGATCGATGGCGGCCACGCGATGGCGCACATGGAGACGGGCGCACCGCTCGCCTCGGTGCGCGACCGCGTGCTCTCCGCCAATGCCTACGTTGGCGCGCCCCCCATCATCGAGGCGCTCAGCAAAGGCGCCAACGTCGTCGTGACCGGTCGCTGCACCGACACGGCGCTGATCCTCGCGCCACTCATGCACGAGTTCCGGTGGCCGTCGAACGACTGGGATCGACTCGCCTCCGGGATCGTCGCCGGACACATTGTCGAGTGCGGCGCGCAGTCGACCGGCGGCAATTGCGCGTACGACTGGAGCACGATCCCCGATCTCGAAAACATCGGCTTCCCGATCGTCGAGGTTGCGGAGGACGCATCCTTCGTCGTCACCAAGCATCCGGGTACCGGCGGCCGCGTCGACGTGCATGGCGTGACGGAGCAGCTGGTGTACGAGATGGGCGATCCGAAGCAGTACTTTACGCCGGATGTGATCGCCGACTTCACGACGATCAGGATCGCCGCCGACGGCAGGGACCGGGTGCGTGTATACGGCGTGCACGGCACCGCGCCGACGGACATGCTCAAGGTCTCGATCGCCTATCGCGATGGCTTCAAGGCGGTGGGCACACTGGTGTACGCGTGGCCGGACGCGCTGGCCAAGGCGAAGGAGGCCGACCGCATCATCCGCGCTCGTCTCGACAGGCTCGGGCTGACCTTCGATTTGATCTATACCGAATACGTCGGCGCGACAGCGACGCACGGTTCGCTCGCCACGATCCCCGATGAGCTTCCCGAGGTGCAGCTCCGCATCGGGGTGCGCGGCAACGACCGCAAGGCGATCGAGCGCTTCACGCGCGAGATCGCTCCGCTGGTGCTCACGGGCCCGCCGGGCGTCACCGGCTACGCGGGCGGGCGCCCGAAAGTCGAGGAGGTCGTCGCCTACTGGCCCGCACTCATCGACAAGAGCGTCATCGCGCCCAGCGTGAGCATTCTCACCACATGAAGATCCGGCTGCTGGACATCGCGCACGCGCGCTCGGGCGACAAGGGCGACACCGCGAACGTCGGGGTGATAGCGCTCCGCGACGAGTGGTATCCGATCCTCGTGCGCTACGTGACGCGCGAACGTGTGGCCGAGCATTTCAGGGATGTGATCAAGGGGTCGGTCGAGCGCTTCGAGCTCCCAAATCTGTTCGCGCTGAACTTTCTCCTCCACGGCGCACTCGGCGGCGGCGGCACGGTCACCCTCCGTACGGATGCGCAGGCGAAGGTGTACTCGTCGGCGACGCTGCGTCTCGTCATCGATGTGCCGGACGCGGAAGCGCGCGCGTTGAAGCTTCCGGAGTACGCGGCGTGATGCGCATCCGCGTCGAGCGCGGCGGCGGGATCGGGCGCATCACGCTCGCGCGCCCCGAAAAAAAGAACGCGCTCGACCTTGCGGCTGCGCGCGAGTTGCGCGAGGCGCTGCGCGCGTTCGCCGCGGACGCGGCTGTTCCCGTGGTGCTCCTCACCGCCGACGGAGACGACTTCTGCGCGGGCGCAGACCTCGCTGCGCTCAACGCGCTCCTGGATGCCGACGCAGCCACGCAGCTCGAGGACGCCGAGGCGCTGGGCGATGTGTTTCGCGTGATGCGCGCGATGCCGCAGGTCGTCGTCGCGGCCGTACGCGGGCGCGCACTCGCGGGCGGGGCCGGGCTCGCGACGGCGTGCGACCTCGTGCTCGCTCACGAGGGTGCGCGCTTCGGCTATCCCGAGCTGCGTGTGGGCTTCGTGCCGGCGATGGTCATGGCGATTCTCCGCCGACTCGTCGGCGAGAAGCGCGCGTTCGAACTCGTGGCGACAGGAAGACAGGTGGGGGCGAGTGAGGCGCTCGAGCTCGGACTCGTGAGCCGTGTAATCCCCGCCGCGGAATTCGACACGGCAGTCGAAACGCTCGTGGCCGAGCTTGCCGGACCAGCGGGCACAGCACTGCGGGCGACCAAGCGACTCTTCTACGAGCTCGATGGCATGTCGTTCGAAGATGGAATCGCGCTGGCGGCGCGCGTCAATGTCGAAGCGCGCTCGACCGCGGAATTCAAGGACGGGATTCGAAAGTTTGCCGTCCCCAGGAAAGCGCTGTGAGACCCATCGATCAGGTCAAGTTTGCCATCCTCGTGTTGGCCATCGCGATCTGGGCTTGGGGGGCAACAAGCCACGATCAGCGCTTCATGCTCACCGGAATCGGACTCGTCATTGTCGCGTTCGCTTTGAGGCTGATTCCTCGATCGAAGGATGGGGATGGTCCCTAGGGGATTACAAATAAGATACTTATAACAATTGTCGCTGTATCTTTTTGAACATTTGTACGCAACCTTACGGATGTTCCCGCAGCGTCCGCACCCATACAGACGGCTCCGCGGCGCGCGATGGAGCACCACGAAGGGGCACTATGGCAGAAGCCAGGCGCCGTCGGCGCGCGGTTCCGTCGGAAATTCGTCCAGCCGAGGGCGACCTCGACATCCTCGACCAGTATTTCGCAGAAGTAAGTCGCTTCCCACTTCTCACCGCCGATGGAGAGAAGGCTCTCGCGCGTCTCATTCGCGTGGGTGAGCACGAGGCGATGGAGGAGCTCGTTCGTCGCAATCTTCGCTTCGTCGTCTCCGTCGCCAAGAAGTATCAGAATCGCGGAATGCCGCTGATCGATCTGATCGGCGAGGGCAATGTCGGGCTGATGACCGCCGCACGAAAGTTCGATCCCGACCAGGGCGTGAAGTTCATCTCGTACGCCGTCTGGTGGATTCGCCAGGCCATCCTCGCAGCACTCGCCCGCCAGGGCCGCACGGTTCGCGTCCCGCTCAACCGCACAGCCGATCTCTCCCGCGTCATTAAGGCGATCGCGATGCTTCGCGAGAAGCTTACGCGCGAGCCCACGCCGCGCGAGATCGCGCACGTCACCGGCATCTCGACGGAGATCGTCGGCGCGCTCGCGACGCTCAACTCCCCCGACATTCGTCTCGACGCATCGATCGGGAAGGACTCCGATCGCGCGCTGATCGAGCGCTTCTCGGTTCAAGAAGACACGAGCACGGAAGGACAGATCCTCGATCAATTCAAGACGCACGAAGTCGAGCGCGCGCTCCTCACACTTCCGCCTCGCGATGCAAAAATCCTCCGGCTGTATTTCGGCCTCGAGGAAGATCGCGAGCACACTCTCGACGAGATCGGCAAGATGCTCGGCGTCACCCGCGAACGCGTGCGGCAGTTGCGCGATCGCGCGCTCAAACGGCTGCGGCACGGTGCCGTCGGAGATGTACTCCGGGACCTCCTGGCCGCCTGATTTCGGCGTGGGATTCGGGGCAGCAAGGCGCTAGCTTTCGCACTAAGATGCCTTCGCGCCCCATCCCCGAGCTCCTTTCACCTGCCGGCTCGCTCGATGCCGCGCGAGCAGCCATCGCCAATGGGGCCGACGCCATCTACCTGGGCGCCGAGCGTTTCAATGCGCGCGATGATGGCGCCCAGCTCACGCTGGAAGAGCTCGACCAGGCCTGCCGTCTCGCGCACTCGCGCGGTGCGCGCGTCTATCTCACGCTCAACACGCTCATCAAGCCCGCCGAGCTGGCGGATGCCCTCGGCCTGCTCGGTGAGTGCATCGATCGCGGCATCGATGCGGTGATCGTGCAGGACATTGGGCTGGTGCGTCTCATTCACCGCGTCTACCCGCAGCTCGAGATCCACGGCTCGACGCAGATGACCGTGCACGATAGCGCCGGCGCCGCGGTGCTCGCCCGGCTCGGCGTACAACGCGTCGTGCTCGCGCGCGAGAACACACTAAACGACATCCGCGCAATCCGGTCAGCCGTCCCGGGGCTCTCGCTCGAATCCTTCGTCCACGGCGCGCTCTGCATCTCATACTCCGGGCAGTGCTACATGTCCGGAATGATCTCCGAGCGCAGCGCGAACCGCGGCTCCTGCGCGCAGTCGTGCCGCAAGGACTACACGCTCACCAACGCCACCACCGGCGCGACGCTCGACACCGGCTTCCTCATCTCCGCACGAGACCTCTCGGCGGAGATGCATCTCGAGGAGCTGGCGGAGGCGGGCATACGCACCATCAAGGTGGAGGGGCGAAAGAAGAAGCCGGAGTATGTCGCGACGGTCACGCACAGCTATCGCACCTTCCTCGATCAGGTGGCGAAGGGCGAGCACGTGCAGCCGCTCGAGCACACGGGGGATCTCGTCCAGATCTTCAGCCGCGGCTTTACGGGCGGGATGTATGGCGGCCGCGCAGGGCGGAACTACGTCACGCGCGACCAACCCGACAACCGCGGCGTGGAGATCGGCGTCGTCACCGGATGGGCGCGAGGCGGTCTGTTCGTTGAGCTCACGACGCCGCTCGAGGTTGGCGACGGTATCGCGCTCGAGCCGCCGCTCGGCGAGACGGGAACGGTCACCGGCTTCACGATCTCCTCCGTGCGCACGCTCGCTACGGGTGGCGCCTTCACCCGGCAGGTGATAGATGCGCGAATGCCGGTGCCCAACGGATGGCGAGTCGTGCGCACATCGCACGCAGCGCTGCTCGCGCGCGCGCGAGAGAGCTTCGCCTCCCTCGCCGCGCCGGCGCGTGGACGCAAGACTCGCGTGGACGTGCGCGCCTTCGGCTCCGCCGGCTCACCGCTCAAGCTCATCTTTTCGGCCGATGGCGAGCAGGTGGAAGTGCGCTCGGAGATCGAGCTCGCGCTCGCCAACAAGCGAGCGCTCGACCAGACGCAGCTCCGCGAGCAGCTCGGTCGCATGGGCGAGACACCGTTCGCGCTCGGCGGCGTGGACGATCGCGCGCTCACGAGCGGGCTGTTCATCCCCGTGAGCGAGATCAACGGGCTGCGGCAGCGTGCGGTGGAGCAGCTCATGGTGCTGCGCGACTGGGCGCAGCAGGCGGCGAGCGCCGAGCGCGCGGCGGGGATCGAGGCGGCGGTGGCGGCGGATGACCGCGCGTCGGGAGCGACCTCGCACGAGGCATCGTTCATCGCGAGCGGGATTGCTCCGTTCTCGCTCGACGATGCGCCCAGCTTCGTGCTCGCGGCGGATGTCTGCCGGCTCGAGGATGCCTACGCGGCGGCCGACGCCGGCGCGACGGAGATCGCCCTCGATCCATTCCTCCGCCATCCGTTGCCGCCGGTCACGCGCGTGTCGGAGCTCACACGCGCGATGGCCGCGCGCGGGGTCGCCTTCCGCCTGCGCACGCCGACGATCGTGCGTCCCGAGGAGCGCCGCCTGCTCGACAAGTGGCTCGCGCTCGGCACGCCGATCCTCACCGGACATCTCGGCCTCCTCGCCGAGCTCGCGGGCGAGGGGAGGGACGTCGTCGGCGACTACGCGCTCAACTGCTTCAACCAGCACACAGCGGACGAGCTCTTCGCGCTCGGCGCGTCGCGTCTCGTGCTGTCGGTGGAGCTCACCGGCGACGAGATCGCCAGCGTCACCGCGCCGCGGCACGGCGCGGGCTTCGACACGCTGGTGTATGGGCGCCCCGAAGGGATGACGATCGAGCATTGCGTGCTCTCGGCGGCCTTCGATCGCGAGCCGGCGACCTGTCGCGATCTCTGCGTGCGCGATCATCCGCTCGTGCAGATCACAGATCCCGCGGGCTACACATTCGCGGTTGCCACGGACTCGAACTGTCGGAATCGCCTCCTGCACTCGCGCCCGATCGAAGGCTCGGAATTTCTACCGCGGCTGTGGAACACCGGCATCCGCGCGTACCGGCTGTTGTTCAACGTGCCCGGCGATCCGGTGTCGACCATCACCGTGCGCTACCGCGAGGCGCTCGACGCGCTCGCCGATGGGCGCACGCCGAACGTCGCGGCCGTGCGGGAGCTCGTGGGATCGTCGTTCACGCGCGGGCACTTCGCGCGTGCCGTTTGACGATTCGCGGCGCGGCTGATCGATGACCGCGCGTCTCGCCTTCGACTGCACGCTTCGCCGATGACCGTCACCCACACCATCGACGACGCCCGCGAGATTCTCCGCACGCGCTTCGGCTACCCCGCGTTCCGCCCCGGACAGGAGCGCGCCGTGCAGGCGGTACTCGAGCGGCGCGACACGCTCGTAATCCTGCCGACAGGCGGAGGGAAGTCTCTTTGCTTTCAGGTGCCCGCGCTCATGCTCCCCGGCCTCACGGTCGTGATCTCACCGCTCATCTCCCTGATGAAGGATCAGGTAGATGCGCTCACCGCGCGCAACCTTCCGGCGACGTTCATCAACTCGTCGCTCACCAGCGCCGAGGTGCAGAACAGGCTCACGCGCGCGGAGCGGGGCCAGATCAAGCTGCTCTACGTCGCGCCGGAGCGCTTCGATTTCGGCGGGACGGCGGAGCGACTACGCGCAATCGGCGTTTCGCTCCTCGCGGTGGACGAGGCGCATTGCATCAGCGAGTGGGGGCACGACTTCCGCCCGAGCTACCTCCGCATTCGCTCGGTGCGCGAGCGGCTCGGCACACCGCCCACGATCGCCCTCACGGCAACCGCGACGGGCGACGTCCGCACGGACATCATCCGCCAGCTCCAGCTCGATAATCCGGAGACGATCGTCACGGGATTCGATCGCAAGAATCTCTCGTACTCGGTCGTGCGCACGCGCACGGAGGCGGACAAGGACGCGGCGCTCATCGACGCGCTCAACGCGCAGCCGGGGCTCGCCGTCGTCTACGCATCGACGCGCAAGGCGGTGGAGCGCATCACGCTGGTGCTCGAGCGCGCACGTATCCCGGCGGTGGGCTACCACGCGGGGCTCGATGACGAGCATCGCCGCGACGTGCAGGACGCCTTCATGCGCGACAACGTGCGCGCGATCGTCGCGACCAACGCGTTCGGCATGGGGATCGACAAGGCGAACGTGCGCCTCGTCATCCACCACGCGATGCCGGGCACGCTGGAGGCGTACTACCAGGAAGCGGGACGCGCGGGACGCGACGGGCTGCCGTCCGTGTGCGTACTGTTGCACGCCTTTTCGGATCGCTTCACGCACGAGTTCTTCATCAAGACCGCGCACCCGGATCGGACGCTGGTGGAGCGGGTATACAATGAGGTCGTGCGCGCAGCCGATGGAAACGGGCTCGCGAAGCTGACCGCCGCGGACATCTCGTCCGCAACGCGCGGTCAGCTCAAGGAGCGAGAGGTGGAATCGGCGCTGCGCATCCTCGTGCAGTCGGGGTCCGTGGTCAGCGAGCTCGCGAGCGCGACACAGCTCTTCGTGCGGCTGCTCGCCACGCCGCTGCGCATCAAGTCCGAACTCGGCGAGGGATTCGAGGCCGAGCGTGATCTGCTGCGCGCGATTTGGCGAGTGGGTGGTGCGAGCTGCTATGATGGGATCACCGTCGACCCGAACGGTTTCGCGCCTGGGCTCGGCGGCCAGGCCGGGGTCGCTTCGCTGCTCGATGCGCTGCAGGACCGGCAGTTCATCGTGTGGGAGCGCAGCGGCGGTGGTCATCGCGTTCCCGATATTCGCCGTCCGTTCTCCGCGCTCCGCATCAGTTGGGAGCAGCTCGACCGCAGGCGTGCGGGCGACATGGGAAAGCTGGACGCGATGCAGAAGTATTCGTACACCACCGGTTGTCGTCGCGGCTTTCTGCTGCGGTACTTCGGCGATCCGGCTGCGAGCAATTCGTGCACCGGGTGCGACATTTGCCTTGGTACGCACGTGCAGGAGGCGCCGGCGAAGCGCGAGACGACGCGCAGGCGTCGCGGCGTAGCGGGCGGGGCATCGGCTGGGCCCTCGCGATCACCCCGCCGCGAGAGCGTCGTGGATAGTTCGTCGGACATCGAACTCTCCGCAGCACAGCCGGCGCTCGTCGCCGCGCTGCGCGAGCTCCGCACCACGCTCGCGCGCGCGGCGAAGGTGCCGGCGTACGTGATCTTCCCCGACCGAACGCTGGTCGAAATGGCAGTACGACGTCCGGTGTCGCTCGACGCGCTCAGCGGCGTGCGCGGTGTTGGACCCACGAAGCTCGAGCGCTACGGCACCCAGATTCTCGCCGTAATCCGCGAATCAAACGACACGGAGGCGGCATGACACTCAGTAATCTTCCCTACTTCACGAAAGAGCACGACGCGATGCGCGAGAAGGTGCGCGAGTTCGCACGCGAGGTGGTGGCACCCGTCGCGCGCAGGCACGACGCGGATTCGACCTTCCCGTGGCCGACGGTCAAGCAGATGGCCGATCTCGGCCTGCTCGGCATTCCGTGGCCCAAGTCGCTCGGCGGCGATGGGCGCGACCTGATGTCGTTCATCATCGCGATCCACGAGCTCGGGAAGGTCGATGCCTCGCACTCGATCACCATCTCCGCGCACACGACACTCGGCACGTCGCCGATCATGAACTTCGGCACCGATGCGCAGCGTGAGCGCTTCGTGCCGCCACTCGCATCGGGGCGCGTCCTCGGCGGCTTCGGCCTTACGGAGGAAGGCGCGGGAAGCGATGCGGGCGGCACGCGCACGACGGCGGTGAAGACGGGAAGCCACTATCTCCTCAACGGGTCGAAGCGATTCATCACGCACGCGGGGGTCGGCGAGGTCTTCGTCGTCACCGCGGTCACCGACCCGTCGGCCGGCAGCAAGGGGATTTCCTCGTTCATCCTCACGAAGGAGACCGCCGATCTCCCCGCCGCCGCGGCATTCGGGATCGGGCACGATCCATCGCTCGACCCGCTGAAGGGATTTCGCGCCGGCAAGAAAGAGGACAAGCTCGGCTGGCGCGCGTCCGACACTCGCGAGCTCCTCTTCCAGGATGTGGAAGTGCCGGTCGAGAATCTGCTCGGCGGCGAAGGGCTCGGCTTCACGAACTTCATGCGCACGCTGGACTCGGGACGCATCGGCATCGCCGCGCTCTCGCTGGGGATCGCCGAGGGGGCATTCGAGCAGGCGAGGGCGTTCGCGTGCTCGCGCAGGCAGTTCGGCCAGGCGATCAGCACCTTCCAGGGGGTGCAGTTCCAGCTCTCCGACATGGCCACCGAGATCACGGCCGGCTACCACCTCGTGTATCACGCCGCGTGGCTGTCGCAGAACCAGCAGCCGTTCGCGAAGGAGGCTGCGATGGCGAAGCTCTTTTGCTCCGAGCTCGCGATGCGCGCGACGACGGCCGCTGTACAGATTCACGGTGCGCGGGGCTACACCACCGACTATCCGGTGGAGCGCATGATGCGCGACGCCAAGATCTGCGAGATCGGAGAAGGGACCTCGGAGATTCAGCGCATTGTGATTGCGCGGCATCTGCTCGCGGGAGTGGCAGGCTAGTCCCGTTGGGTTGGCCACTGGAGGACTCGCGCACAGCACGCTAACTTCCGGCCACAACGATGCTTCTGCGCTTGTGCTTGCCGTGCGACTCGCGGTTGTAGGAGCGCCTGCAGTGTTGGCCGGCGGAGCGGTAGTGCTCGCCGTCTCACGCTCACCGAAACACGATGCCACTGTCAGATCGCCCGCTCTTCCGATTTCTTCGCAACGTCATGCCGACGGTGCGCGCCCTCGTGGCGCGTCACGGCCGGCATGTGTCGTTCGCGGCGGGAGCAGCGTGGATGATCGTGCTGGGTGCGGGAGTCTCCCCGGGAGGAGCCCCATCGCCGGCCGACACGGCGCCACTGCTTCGGGTGCCGTCCTTCCACATTTCTCCAAACGTCAGCGTTGCCGCCGCGGAGTCGCCGCCCGGCATGCGTGACGTCCAAGTGAATGAAGCGAGATATCCTGATCAACGCGGCTCAACGAGAGACGCGCGTAGCAATTCTGGAGGATGACCAGCTCGTCGAGCTGATGATCGACCGCCCCGACAATCGACGCATGGTCGGGGATATCTATCTGGGGAAGGTCGAAGCCGTACTGCCGGGCATTCAAGCCGCGTTCGTCCAGATCGGCACCGAAAAGAGCGCGTTCCTGCACGCCTCGGATCTCGTGTTCGACGAAGGTGACGACGACGAGGATGAAGACGAGGAGTCCGAGGATGACGACGAGGAGCCCGATGCCTCGCCGCGCGGACGCCGCGCGAAGGCGCCGCCAATCCAGGACGTGCTCAAGCGAGGGCAGGACATCATCGTCCAGGTCTCCAAGGAGCCCATCTCCACGAAGGGCCCGCGCGTTACCGCGCAGGTCTCGCTGGCCGGGCGCTTCGTCGTCTTCATGCCGTTCGCGTCGCGCGTCGGTGTCAGCCGCAAGATCGGCGAGCGCGAAGAGCGACGCCGTCTGCGTGACCAGGTGCAGGCGGTGCTCCCGGCGAACTCCGGCGGCGTCATCGTGCGCACCGTCGGCGAGGACGTCACGCAGGAGACGTTCAAGCGCGAGATCTCTACGCTCATCCAGCAGTGGAAGAAGATCAAGCGGAAGTCGCACTTCCAGCACGCGCCGGCGCTCGTGCATCGCGAAACGAGTCTCACGCGCGGCCTCATCCGCGATCTCTTCAGCACGAAGATCGACGGGCTGCAGGTGGACTCGAAGCAGGTCTACAACGAGATCATCGAGTATCTGAAGGGGATCGCGCCCGAACTGCAGGATCGCGTGACGCTGTACGAGGACACGATCCCGATCTTCGACAAGGCCGGCATCGAGCCCGAGATTCGCGACCTCTTCAAGCGTCGTTGCGATTTGCCGAGCGGTGGCTACCTGATCATCGAGCAGACCGAGGCGCTCGTCTCTGTCGACGTGAACTCGGGACGCTACACGGGAAAGAAGGATCCCGAAAAGACGATCTTCAAGACGAACACCGAGGCCGCGCGGGAGCTCGCGCGCCAGCTTCGCCTGCGCGACATCGGTGGGATCATCGTCTGCGACTTCATCGACATGGAGACGAAGGCGAATCGCGAAAAGGTGCTGCAGGAGCTGCGCACGAATCTCTCGCGCGATCGCGCGCGCACGAAGGCGTACACCGTGAGCGAGCTCGGACTGATCGAGATGACGCGGCAGCGCGTGCGCGCGAGTCACTACCAGAACATGACGGAGTTCTGCACGGTGTGCGCGGGAACGGGGCGCGTCTTCACTCCGGAGAGCACGATGCGACGCTTCGAGCGCTCGGTTCGGCGCATGGCATCCGACGGGAAGAAGGACAGCCTCATCGTGAAGTTGCACCCCGAGGTCGCGCTGTACGTGCTCGAGCACGAGCACGACATGATCCACAAGCTCGAGAAGTCGGTCGGCTTCTCGCTCGACGTGCATGACGATCCGCTGCTCAAGCCGGACGAGTTCAAGCTCGTGGTGAAGGGAGCGGAGCGCGACGTAACGCAGCAATACGCGATGGCCTGATGCCTTCGCTTCGCGCGATGTAGCTAGTCTGTTGGCGACGGAAAGAACGCGCTGCCACCCTCGCCGGAGCTCGAATGCCGATACAGAGCTATCGCGATCTCATCGTCTGGCAGCGGGCGATGGATCTGCTCACGGAGTGCTATCGCGTGGCGCGGCTGCTCCCCCCGAGCGAGACGTACGCGCTGGGCGCGCACCTCGAGCGCGCGGCGGTGGCCGTCGCGACGCACATCGCGGGCGGGCACGCACGCGAGCGCAGTGACTTCCTCGACTCGCTCACGCAGGCGACCGTCTTCCTTCGCGAGGTGGAGACGCTGCTCCTTGCGGCGACGCGCATGTGCCTCCTCTCTGCCGATCAGATCCGGACGGCGATGCAGGTTGGTGACGAGGTTGGCCGAATGCTCACGGCGCTCCGGCGGAGTCTGGGCGCGCCACATCTGCAGCCGGGAGCGGCTGCTGCGGCGGGTGCCGTGGCGAGCGTGGCGGCTACACCCTAGCGGCGCACGGGCAGCTCGATGTAGCTCTGCGTCGACCACCGGATCGAGAGGGGCGCGCCGGCGTCCGCGCTCGTCTCATCGCTCACATCCTTCCCCGTGCCGTAGTTCAGCTGAACGTTCGTCTGCTTCAGCACGGTGAATTGCGCGATGACGCGGCTCCCTTTCGCGAGAAGCTTGCTCGCCAGCCGTCCACTCGTGAAGTCGAGCTGTTGCGGCGCGCCGCGCTGGAGCAGCTCGCGATGCGTCCTGTCCTTCACATAGCTCGCGCGCACCATGTAGTACGCGAGCGCGATGTACTTCTTCTCGGGCGTGAGCTCGTAGAGGTTGATGGAGATGTCGAAGTCGCGCTTGTTGGTGATGAAGTCGAGGTGTCCGGAGAACAGCCCGCTCACCTCCGTTGCGGCCGCAAGCGGCTCGCTCACGAAGCCAACACTGTTCAGCTGATCGAGATCCGTATCGACGGTCGAACCGCCGACGAAGACGTGTCCGATGTCCGTGCGGTCGGCGAGATCGATGCGCTGCTCGACGAAGGTGTCCGCGGGCGCGGGTGCATCGGTCAGCGAGTAGAGACTCTCCGCACGCGCGGCGCCAAGGTAGTAGCGCGCCGAGCCGGGGCTCATGGCCGCCAGCGATGGCGCGTGTCGCCAGAGATTGGCGCCCATCACTTCGTAGTTGATGCGGTCCTTCAGCAGCGCAGGCTTCGCTCTCCCCTTGAGCGTGTAGTCGAACCACCGGTAGCGAAGCTCCCCGAGGTCGATGTGCGCCGCGGAGTCGAGCGTGTAGCCATCGAGGACGTCGATCTCGTCGCCGAGCGAGGTAGTCGTGCCGCGCTGACCGCGGATGTGATCGTAGGGTCCGATCACGAGATAGTGATTCGCGTTCCGGTTGTACTCGTAGTGCTGCGCGAGGTAGTAGAGCGCGCCGATCTCGCCGCCGTCGTAGTAACCCGTGGTGGTGAGCACCGGGATGTCGATCTTCGCGAACTCCTCCCGGTACGGAATCATGGACTGCCAGAACGCGTCGTACGACGGATGGTCGAGCCACTTGTCGAAGAATGGATTCGGCGTGCCGTCGATTTTGTCGAGGTCGCGGTACGCGCGGCCGCTCACGTACCACTCCTGAAACAACTTCTGCCATCGCTCCCTGTCGTTCAGCAGCGAGTCGTACATCTCGTGGCCGCCGGCGGCGTAGAGCGGCCAGTAGTAGACGAAGCTCTGGAAGACATTTCCCTCCATCGGCACGTCGATTCCCGGCGCGGCGGTGACGGATGGCATGAGCGCCTTGAGCGCGGCCGGCATGTGCTTGGCCGCGGCCCACTGTGTGAAGCCATCGTAGCTCCCGGCGAACATGCCGACTTGCCCGTCGCTCCATGGCTGCGCGGCAATCCAGTCGATGAGCGCCGCGGCGTCTGCGCCGTCGTGCTCGTAGGGCACCGGCGCGTCGGGGCTGCATCCCTTGCCGCGCGTCATCCCCTCGATTCCGACGTAGCCGTTCGACGCGGAGCGGCGCGCCTCGTTGAGCATCGGAGTCGAGTCGGCGTAGATCGTAAACTCGAGGAGGGCGGGGCGCTTCATCGGCGCGCGGCGCGGGCGCACGATGAGCGCGCAGATCTTTGCGCCCTCGGGGGTGGTGACGAGCACGTCGCGATCGATCACGTACCGTCGCTCATCCTCGGCGTGCACGAGCGCGCTCGCGAATGGGCCGAGGGCGCGATAGACATCGAACTGCTGGTAGCTGCGAAGAAGGCGAAGCGCATCCGCGAGCGGGATCGACGATTTCCCCTGCTGCGCGGTGGTGGCGCGCCGCAGCGGGAACTCGAAATCGGCGCTCGTGACGACGTTGAACTCGCGCATCACCATCGCGGAGATGCGGTCGTCGAGCGCGCCGACTCTTGCGTGGAAGGCCTGGGGGAGCGTCGCTGCGAACGCGCGCGTTCCCGAGGCCGCGCGCGCCATCGCCGCGACGTAGATCTCGTACTGGAGGTTCGTCGCGCGATCCTGTGCCGTGGTGCGCGAGCCGCGCGCGACGCGCAGCGCGTGGAGTGCCGCGAGCGATGCGGCCGCCTCGCGGTAGCGGCCGGCAACCATCTGGAGTCGGAAGCGGGTGTCGAGATACGTGCGACGGTCGCGCTCCTCGTACTGCCCGAGCAGCTGCGAGGCCAGCCTCGGCATCGACGCGGCGAGCGCCGCCGAGTCGGCGAGGTCGGACTCAGCGAGTGTGAAGTCCTGCGCGTGCAGCTGGATGGCGCCGGCGGAGAGCAGGGCGGCGAGGACCAGCGTAAGTCTTGGCATCTGTTCGGATTACGAGTGGGAGTGACCGGGCATCGCCCTCTGACGTCTCTTACGCGAGCGAAGAATGTGGTTTCAGAGCTTGGTTGACACCCGGCCCCGCGTCCCTTAAGTTGTTCAGTCTGTACCAGTTACCCTGACCTTAGCGCACCGCCACGATATGTCTTACGCCATCATTCGCACCGCCGGCTTTCAGTTCCGAGCCGAGCCGGGCAAGACGCTTCGCATTCCATCGCTCGATGCCGACGTGGGCTCGACGGTGACGTTCGAGGAAGTGCTGCTTGGGTCCGACGGCACCAACGTGCACGCGGGCATTCCGCTCCTCTCCGGCGCGAAGGTCACCGCCGAAGTCGTGCGTCATGGCAAGGGCGACAAGATCGTCGTCTTCAAGATGAAGCGTCGCAAGAACTACGCGAAGAAGCAGGGGCATCGCCAGGGCTTCACGGAAGTGAAGATCAACGACATTACGCTCGGCTGAGGTCTTTTTCTCATGGCTCACAAGAAAGGCGCTGGCTCGACCAGCAACGGCCGCGACAGCAATCCGCAATACCGCGGCGTCAAGAAGTTCGGCGGGGAGCAGGTTCGCGCCGGCCACATCATCATCCGTCAGTGCGGCACCCAGTTCCACCCGGGGCGCAACGTCGGACTCGGCTCCGATTACACCATCTACTCGCTCATCGAGGGCGTGGTGAAGTTCGAGCACAAGAGCAAGGCGCGGTATAAAGTGAGCGTGTATCCGGCTGCGGAGAGAGCGCCCGCCGCGTAGCACGATCGTCACGGAGAACTCTCGAGCCCCGCACCGGTTTCCGGCGCGGGGCTTTTTGTGTGCTCGCCGATGTAACGAGATACGAGTTCACGCGCGCGGAGAACACTCCCCCACCAACATTTGATGCAAAACGGCCGGCGCCCATCCATCGCGCCGGCCGTTTTACCTTGAATTCAAGATACTTCTCAGGGCGTGCTGTACTTCGGTGGAAGCGTCTTGTACCGCTTCGCCAGCATGTCCTGCCGCGACGGCGAGTCGAGCTTCTTCCCACGCACGAACACCTGCTCCGCGCGCGACGCGAACTCGAACGGATCGCCGCTCCAGACGACCACGTTCGCTTCGGTCCCCGCTTTCAGGGAACCGATGGAACCCGACACACCATAGATCTCGGCGGGCGCGAGCGTGATCGCACGCAGCGCGTCGTCCCAGCTCATGCCGTATGCCACGGCGTTGCCAGCTTCGTAACGAACGTTGCGGACGTTGAACATGTCCTCATCGCCGCCGCCTGCATTTCCGATGATCCCGACCTGCACTCCGGCCTTGCGCAGCATTGCCGCGTTCTCCTGGCGGCTGCCCAGCGTGTTGAAGCTTCCCGGGATGTTGTTCATCGCGCCCGTGAGCACCGGCACCTTCGCCGCCGCAAGCTTATCGGCCACCATCCACGCCTCGGCGCCACCCGACACCACGACCTTGATCTTGTAGTCCTTCGCGAGCGCCAGCACGGCCTCGATCTCGTTCACGCGGTCCGCGTAGACGGTCAACGGCTCACGCCCTTCGACGACGGGAATCATCGCCTCCAGGTCGCGACGCGTCGCCACGAACGTACGCGTCTGCGCACGTTCGAAGTCGGGCTTCCGTCGCATGTACGACTTGGTGTCGTCGAGCAGATCGCGCAGCTGGCCGAGGAGCTCGCCGGCGGCGCCGACCTTCGCACTGCCCGCATCTTCGATCTGTGCGACCATCGTCGCCGGCGTCTTCACGAGGACGTCGGCGAGGGAAAGCGCGCCGTCCATGTCGACGAGCGCGGCCTGACCCGAGACGAGACCGCCGGATGGAGTCACCATCAGCGTCGTCACGCCGCCTTCGCGTGCGGGTGCGATCATCACGGACTGCGGATTGAAGCCCAGCCACACCTCGAAGCCCGCGGCGATGCCATCGTGTCCCTTCGCGCTGGTCTCGCGTGGTCCACCGCTGAAGCCGACGTCACCAAGCCCGAGACTCGTGCTCGAGTTGACGAGCCCCGGCGTGACCCACTTGCCGGTCGCGTCGATCTTCTCGGCGTCGTTCGGAATCGCGATGTCCTTGCCGACCGCCGCGATCTTCCCATTACGAATGAGCACCGTGCCACCTTCGATGGCCGGCCCGCTCACCGGAAATACCTTACCGCCCGTGATGGCGATCGTCTGCGCGCTCACCGAGCCCGCGATCGCGAACGCCGCTAGGAGCGCGAGCGCGCTGCAATTAACTGTGCGCTTCACTTTGCACCTCCAACCTGCGGAACGAAGCCAAGATCGAAGTCCGTCCGCCACTGCTCGGACGCGTCGTCGCGATCGTAGAGCATTGCACCGTCGATCCACACCTTCTCGGCGCGCGTGTACACGCTAAACGGGTCGCCAGACCAGAGCACGACGTCCGCATCCTTCCCCGGCTCGAGCGAGCCGATCTTCGAATCGAGATCGAGCGCCCACGCCGGATTGATCGTAAGCCACTTGATCGCCTGATCCTCGGAGATGTCGATGCCGAGCTCCTTGCCGGCCTCGATGCCCTTGGCCGCTTCCTGATTCAGTCGCTGCGAGCCGGACGGATCGTCGGAGTGCACGATCGTCTTTACCCCCGCCTGAAAGTTGAGCGCCATGTTGCCGCGAATCCCGTCGAGCGCTTCCATCTTGAATCCGCCCCAGTCTGCCCACACCGCGGCGCCAATCCCTTCCTTCGCGAGGAGGTCCGCGAGCTTGTACGCCTCGACGGCGTGATGGAACGCGCGAATCTTGTATCCGAACTCGTGGGCGATGTCGATCATCTGCGCCATCTCATCCGCGCGGTAGCAGTGGTTGTGCACGAGGATGTTGCCGCGCAGCACTTCCGCGAGCGTCTCGAGGTTGAGATCCCGCGCCGGAGGATCGCCCTTCTTGTCGGCGTTCCACTTGTCCCATTTCCGACGATATTGCTCAGCCTCGATCCACGCGGTGCGATAGCCCGCGACGTTGCCCATGCGCGTCTGCGGGCCGCCCTTCTCGCCGTACACGCGCTTCGGATTCTCACCACACGCCATCTTCAGTCCGTACTTCGCGCCGGGAAACTTCATCCCCTGCACGGTCCGCGCGGGCACGACCTTGAGCACCACGCTCCGGCCGCCGAACAGATTCGCGGAACCCGGAAGCACCTGCAGCGTCGTGATGCCGCCGGCGAGGTTGCGCGGGAACTGCGGATCCTGGGGCCACACGGAATGCTCGGCCCACACGTACGCGGTCACGGGGCGCACCGCCTCGTTGCCGTCGCTGCTTGCCTCGACGCCGGGCGCCGAGTAGACGCCGAGGTGCGAGTGCACGTCGATGATCCCGGGAGTGACGAACTTTCCGGCGCCGTCGATCACTACCGCATCCGCGGGCGCGGTGACGCTCGCGCCGACCGACTCGATCTTGCCGTCCTTCAGCAGAATCGAACCGTTCGTGATGCGCGGGCCGGCCGCCGTCAGGATCGTGACGTTCTTGATCACCGTCGTCTTCGAGGGAAACGGCTTATAGGTGCTCGGAAAGGGATTGGCGTTCGGCTCCGAGAGCGCGCCGAGCCCCGCCGTCGTCGACGTATCCTTCGAGTCCTTTCTTGGGTGGCTGCTGTCTGCCGCCGCTGTCATCTGCGGCGAGGGCGTCTGAGCCCCCTTTGCCGGAGTGCACGCGAGCACGGATAGAGCAGCCATGAGAACGACAATGCGCATTGCTGGAGGTGCCTCCGCTGAACGTGAAATGCAGTGAGCCCTGGAACGTAGGGCGGGGACGCGAGCGCCGCCAGCGATGCTAACGTACGGAAGGCTCACAACGCTGCGCGCAGGACCGGAATGAAGTCGGTGCAGAGGCCATCCACGCCGAGGGCGGCCAGTCCAACAGCCTGCGCTGGCTTGTTGACCGTCCACGCGATGACCCGTCCGCCGGCCTCGTGCACGGCGCTTACGAGTGCCCCGTCGATGTGCTCATGGCTCGGCCACACATCGAGCGCATCGGCGGCGCGCATCGACGCCGCGGGGTCGTCGACGCGCCGGTCGAAGAGGATGCCGCCACGCAGCTCGGGCGCGAGCGCACGCGCGCGCGCGACCTGCGCGTGGTCGAAGCTGTGCACGGCGCAGCGCTCGGGAGCGATCGATGCGCGGATCACCTGGATCACCTCGCGCTCGATCGCCTCTCCCTTCAGCTCGATGAAGATATCGGTACGCCCCTTGATCACGGCGAGCGCCTCCTCGAGCGTCGAGATCAGCGCGAGTCCGCGCACCGAGAAGCCCTGCAGCTCATCGAAGGTGAGCGCATCGATGCGCCGGCCGGCGAGCTTCCCGGACGGCGGCGTCGCGCGCGGAATCTCGTCATGGTGCACGACGACGACGCGATCCTTCGTGCAGTGGACGTCGAGCTCGATGCCGTCGGCCTGGAGCTCGAGCGCGCGGAGAAATGAAGGAAGCGTGTTCTCGGGACGTTCGCGCGCCGCGCCCCGGTGCCCGATCAGCATCGGCGTCGAGCGGCCCCTCATTCCGCGATGCGCTCCACCACCATGGCGATCCCCTGTCCGACGCCGATGCACATCGTCGCGAGACCATAGCGCGCGCGCCGCCTGCGCATCTCGTGCACGAGCGTCGTGACGATGCGCGCACCCGATGCGCCAAGCGGATGCCCGAGCGCGATCGCGCCGCCGTTGACGTTGACGCGCGCCGGATCGATGTCGAGCTCGCGCATGCACGCGAGCGCCTGGGACGCGAAGGCTTCGTTGAGCTCGATCAGGTCGATGTCATCAATGGTGAGCCCCGCCCGTGAGAGCGCGAGGCGCGAGGCGGGAATCGGCCCGAGCCCCATGACCTCTGGAGAGACGCCCGCGACCGCGCTCGCGACGATGCGCGCGAACGGACGCATCTCCGCAGCCTTCGCCGCGGAAGCCGACATCACGAGCACCGCGCTCGCGCCGTCGTTGATGCCACTCGCGGAGCCCGCAGTGACCGTGCCGTTCGCGGAGAAGGCCGGCTTCATCGCGCGGAGCTTCTCGATGGTGGCCTCGGGACGCGGATGCTCGTCGCGGTCGACGATCGTGTCTCCCTTCGCACCGCGGATCGTGATGGGAACGATCTCGTCGGCGAACCGTCCCGCCGCGACCGCGGCTGCGGTACGTCGCTGGCTCTCGGCCGCGAGCGCATCCTGATCCTCACGCGAGATGTCGCATCGCGTCGCAACGACCTCGGCGGTCTCGCCCATCGAGATCAGCCAGTCGGCGGGGAGCCTCGGGTTGGGGAAGCGCCAGCCGAGCGTGGTGTCGGCGACGATTGGAGCGCCGCGCGGGTACGCGGAGTCGGGCTTGAGCGTCACCCATGGCGCGCGGGTCATGCTCTCGACGCCGCCGGCGAGAAAGACGTTTCCTTCGCCGGCTTTGATCGCCTGCGCAGCGCTCGCGATCGCCTGCAAGCCGGAGCCGCAGAGGCGGTTGACCGTCTGCCCAGGGACGGTGATCGGAATGCCGGCGAGCAGCAGTGCGAGGCGGGCGACGTTGCGGTTGTCCTCGCCCGACTGATTGGCGGCGCCGAGGAGGACGTCGTCGATCGATGCCGGATCGATGCCCGTGCGGGCGAGTAGGGCGCGAAGCGGCACTGCGGCGAGGTCATCGGGGCGCACGCGGGCGAGTGCGCCGCCGTGGCGGCCGATTGGCGTGCGTACGGCGTCGACGATGACTGCGTCGGTCATGAGAGGGCGGTGGCTGGGATTGACGCCGGCGCCCGGTGCGGGCGGAACGGTCACTCGTCTAAGTTGATGCGTCGGACGGCTCGGCGCACCCCTTGAATCGGCCCTTAACATCCAGGCGACGACGGCGTCTCACCTCGTGACCGCATGACTGACCACTCACCGAGCGAGCTTGCACCGGACGACGTCGCGCTGATTGCGCGGTGGCGGGGTGGGGATGAGCGTGCGGCCACGTTGCTCGTGAAGCGGCACGCGCAGGGGATCGCGCGCTTCGTAGCGAGCCTCGGCGAGCGCGACGAGGTGGAGGAAGTGGTGCAGGACACGTTCGTGCGCGCGTTCGGCTCGCTGGATTCGTTTCGAGGCGAGAGCAGCTTTCGGACGTGGCTCCTTACGATCGCGCGGAATCTGCTGCGCGACCGGCAACGGGGGCGGAAGCGGGCGAAGATGCACGTCGAGATTCAGGACGACGACATCATCAGCTCTTCGGATGCGCTCGAGGAGACGGTAGCGGCGGAGACCGAGGAGCGATTGCGGTGTGCGGTGGAGACGTTGTCGCCAATGCAGCGCTCGATCTTCACGCTGCGTGTGACGGAAGGGCTGTCGTACAGGGAGATCGCGATCGCGGTCGGGAGTACGGAAGGTGCGGCGCGCGTACACTATCACAATGCGATGCGGGCCATCAGGGAGAAGATCGATGAGTGAGTGCACGAACGGAGCGATGCGCGACCTGCTGCCCGAGCTCGTGAACGGGCGCCTCGATGCGATGACGCAGCTGGCAGTGGACGCGCATGTCGCCGAGTGCGAGGAGTGCGCCGAGGAGCTGGAGCTGCTGCGCGTGCTGCGGCCGGCGCTGTTGCGCGGGCCGGTGGTGAACGCGGAACGGATCGCGGCGGCGGTGCGGGCGCAGGTGCCTGCGCAACGGGGCGCGAATCGGCGCGGGATGTCGAGGCGCCTCGCGATCGCGGCAGCCGCGTTGCTTGCCGTGAGCGCGATCGGATACGCGATCGCGGTGCGCGGGTTGACCGTGACGCCGGAGGTCGCGGTGGTGCAGATGCCGCGTACGGTCACGACTGACAGCGCGGATACCGCGATGGTCGCAGCACCAACGCCGGAGCATCCGACCGCGCCTCCGGCACCGCGCACCGTAGCGGCGCGCGCACCCGAGCAGCAGGTTGCCGTCGCCGCACCGCATTCCGATACGTCGACTACCGCGACGACAACGGTCGCGAGTGTCGGCGTGCTCGACAATCTCTCGGACCTTTCAGACGATGACGTGCGCGCCCTGACGGCCTCGCTCGACGGCATGTCGTCTCTCCCCGATGCCGATCCCTCACCCGACGTCGACCCACTCGGCGCGACGATCGACGATCAATCTGGCGGGGGTGCACGATGAGCTACCGCGGAGTTGCGCTCGTCGCGCTTGCGTGTGGACTTGCCTCGCCGGTCGCGGCGCAGGTCGGCGCCGACAGTACGCAGCGGCCAGCCGTGGAGGCGCTGCAGCGGCGCGTGCTCGAGGTGGTGCAACGCACGCTCGGTGCGACCGATGATCAGATGCGCCAGCTCGTCGCGGTGAATCGCAGCTACGAAGGCGAGCGGCACGAGTTGAATCGAAAGGATCGCGAGGCGCGAAAGACGATTCGCGCCGAGGTCCTGCGCGATGCGGATGCGGACCAGACCACGGTGTCGCGCATGCTCGACGCGATGGTCGATGTACAGCGGCAGCGGCTCGACGTCTTCGTGCGCGAGCAACGGGACCTCGCGCGCTTTCTCACACCGGTGCAGCGCGCGAAGTACGCGACGCTGCAGGCGGGGCTGCGGAAGAAGGTCGAGCAGCTACGACAGCGGCGGCAGGAGAACGGTCTCGCGCCGGCGGAGCGGCGCCGCCTGCGGCAGCTGCGGCGCATGGGAGACTCGACGAACTAGGCTTTTTCGCGAGACGGTGTCGCCTCGCGACTGAACTTTCCGATATCCTTGGTAGGCACGAACACTCGCGCTTACCTCAGGAGACCGTATGCAGGCAACAGGAACCGTGTCCACAGGCCGTGGCATTGTCGCCGCGGCCCTTTCATGCCTCGCAATCGCACTCGTGGCGGTGGGATGTTCCGGCGGTAGCGACTCGACGAGCCCTAAGCCGCCTGGCGGGGGAGATGCCCCAGTGTGGGCTGCCGTCGCCAGCCGCACATGGTCGATGTCGGCAGGAAACGAAGGATACAAGTGCTACGGCGCACAGGTCTCGACGGACGAATATATCACGGGCTTCCGGTTCGCGTCGCCGTCGCCCGCTCAGGCGGAGGTCATGCTATTCGTACTCGATGCTGCGCCAACGTTGGGCAGCTTCGATTGCACCTTCAGCACCGTCGCGGGCCAGCTGATCTTCGCGGGGAGTGTTGGGACGACCGCGATCGAGTTTTCGGGTGGCAAAGGCGTTCACATTGCCGCCGGGAAGTATCTGCTGCTGAACATTCACCTCGATAACACGCAGGCGTTCACCGTCGATGACTCGACGAGAATCGAGGGTCGCGTGGGCAAGTCGAGCGACGTGACGACCCCGGTGGACATGGTGATCGCGGGAGCAAAGGGCTTTGCAATCCCCGCGGACAACGCGACGCATACGATCTCGGGCTACTGCTTCGCGAGCACCGATCAGCACTTCGTCGCGATCCTCCCGCTCATGCGCTCGCACGCCACGCATCAGAGCGTGACACTAATGGCGCCAGGCGACAGCGTTACACATCCGATCTATGATGCGGCGTTCAACCTCGCGCACGTGCTCTACACGCCGTTTTCCCCGGATCTTCCCGTGTCGTCTGGAACGCGCCTGGCCGTCACCTGCTCCTACATCAACGGAACGGGAGACGTCCTGTACTATGGCCAGAGCGCTTCTGACGAGACCTGTTACTCGGGGATCTACCGATATCCGGTCGTGGGCGGGGCAGACCCGTTCGGTTGTTCGGTCGGTTCGAGCTTCGATTTCAAGCACGAGGAGAGTTGACGACGAGGAACTGTCGCCTCGGAGCGAGCGAATGCGATATCCTCTGTAGCCACACGCTGGACGCGCTCACTCCGGGAGTCGACATGAACGTCAGCCGCACCGCATTCTCCGCTCGCGCTGTCATCACAACGGCTGCATCGCTGATCGTTTCTGCAATGATCATCGCCGGATGCTCCGGTGGCGACTCCACCAGTCCGCCGCCCGGGCATCAGGATGTGTGGACTGCGATCGCCAGTCGAGGCTGGACGATCGCCGCGGAAAGCGAGGGGTACAAGTGTTACGGCGCACAGCTCTCCGCCGACGAGTACATCACTGGATTCCGGCTCGCGGCGCCGTCGGCGGCGCAGACCGAGCTCTTCGTGTTCGTGATGGACTCGCCGCCCACGCTCGGCAGCTTCGACTGCTCGTCGAGCACCGGTGGTGGGCATTTGATCTACGCCGCCAGCATCGGGACCACACCAATCGACTTCAGGGCGGGACAAGGTGTCCACGTCGCGGCCGGAAAGTATCTGCTGCTCAACGTTCACATCGTCAATGCGTCCGACGCCAGCGTGGCTGATTCGACGCGCATCGAGGGGCGCGTCGGCACCGCCGGCGACGTGACGACGCCGCTCGAAATGGTTCTCGCGGGAAGCCTCGCATTCAGTTTTCCGGGCGATGACTCGCCGGTGCTGATCAACGCCGGCT
>JALYSW010000080.1 GCA_030854615.1 Gemmatimonadota bacterium | reverse complement strand
GATGTGCCGCTGGCGACCGAGCCGACGGCGGCCTCACTGCCTTTCGTACTGTGGACCACCGTGTTTCCGTTCGCGGTCGTCGTCGGCGCAGCCGGCTCCGCGCGCGTGCCCGATCCGCGCGGCGTCGTGCTGCGCGGCTTTGGTGCGGCTGCTGGAGCCGGAGCCGGGGCCGGAGGCGCGACTTCGGGTGCCGCAGCGGGCGCCGGCGGAGCATCGTTGAGCGCCGGCTGCGCGGCAGAATCGTGATTCGCCATTTGGAGGTCCCGCGCGTACGCGGTGGAGTCCTGCGCGAGCTGCGCGCTATCCGACTTCTTGCAAGCGCCCAGCACCAGCGCGGAGGTCAGCGCAATTGGAGTGAGCCACCGGGTAATCGACATGTCGTGCTCCTTCGGGTAATGAGTCCAGCATTAAAGGGCAATCCGCATGCCACGCATGGGCTCGCCGGCTGCAGAAACGGAAAATAACCGACGATCGTTTTTCGAGGGCGTGACGGGGATCACCTGCCGCTCGCCGACGCTCTCGATTGGGTAACAAACATTGGATAAAACACAGCTGACGCATATGATTTAGCGATGACACGCGCCTACATCGACGACGTCTCGGCCGAGCGTCTCTCCGCGCTGCAGGAGCAGAACCTCGAGCTGTCGCGTCTGGTCGCGGAGCTCCGCAACGAGGCCGCGCTGCGCACGCAGTTTCTCTCGAATATCTCGCACGACCTCCGCACGCCGCTCACGGCCATCATCACGCACGGCGAGATCCTCCGCGACGGCATCCTCGGCGAGCTCACCTCGCGGCAGAAGGACAGCGTCGGCGGGATCATCGGCGGCGGCCGCCAGCTGCTCGACATGATCGGAGAGATCCTCACCTACGCGCGCGGCGCGGCGCATCAGCTCACGCTCACGCGCGCAGAGTTCAGCATCGACTCGGCCGTCGACCAGGTATGTGCGCTGAACGAGTCGCTCATGGCGAAGAAGAAGCTCGAGCTCACCGTAACGATCGAACCCGCGCTTCCGCCACTCTATGCCGATCGCGACAAGGTCTCGCACATCCTCGGTAATCTCCTCGGGAACGCGATCGACTTCACGCTTCCGGGTGGGCGCGTGTGGATTCGCTGCTCGCGCGGCGCGTCGACCGAGCGTGGGCACGTGTTGCTCGTCGAGGTGGGAGACACGGGGCTCGGCATCGCGCCCGAGCATCACGAGCTCGTCTTCCGCGAGTTTGCGCAGGTCGATGCGTCCGCATCACGGCAGCATCACGGCACGGGGCTCGGCCTCGCGATCGCGCGCAGGTTCGTCGAGTTGCACGACGGGCGGCTGTGGGTGGAGAGCACGCTCGGCCAGGGGAGCCGCTTCTTCTTCACGATCCCGGTGCGCACCGCGCCCTGAATGCTCCCACACATACTGCTCGTCGAAGACAACGCTCTGGTCATCGGCGCGCTGCGCTTGCTGCTCGAGGAAACGGGACACCGTGTGAGCGACGCGAGCACCATCGCGAACGCCGCGCGCGTGTTGCGCGACGACCCTCCGGATCTCGTGCTGCTCGACCTCACGCTCGGCGGCGAGGATGGATTGTCGCTGATGACGTCCGTCGACGCGACCAGCGGCGTGCGCCCGATCGTCATCGCGCTCACGGGGCACGACGATCCGACGACTCACGCGCGCTGCACAGCAGCCGGCTGCCGCGCCGTGCTCGTGAAGCCGATCGCCCCGATGAAGCTCAAGGGGCAGATCGCGGATTGGCTCGGCGAACGGGCGGTCGCGTAGGGCGGTGCTCTCGGCCGGCGTGGATCGCCGGTCAGCGCACGCCCAGGCGGTACGTGGCGTGACACGAGACGCAGTTGCCGGTGACGCGCGCGAGTCGCGCAATCGCCGTGTCGCTGGCAGCCGGACCACGCACCGCCGTGGCCAGGCTGTCGAACTGCAGATGGGTGCTCATGCCGAGCTTCAGGAACTCCTTGGGTAGATATTTCTCGAGCGCCGGATCCGCCGCCATCGCCATTCCCGAAGCGGCTGCCGCCTGGCGCATCGCCACCGTGTCCGAACGGGTAGCCGCATCGAGGATGGCGTTTATGGATCCGAGCATGGTGCGCATCTCGGTCAAAACGCCGTCCCGCCCGGCGGGTGGTAGCACGACCACGATTCGGGCGTCGGTACTGGGAGTCTCCGGCGCTTTACACGCGGTAGCGACGACCAGCGCAATTGCGGTCACCGAGACTAGGCGGGCGAAGCGGAGAACGCTGTCACTCACAGACACCCGTCATAGCAGGTGCCAAACCGGTGGAAATGTCAGAAGAAGGCTCACCACGATCAGGGCGAGCGTTACGTTGCGGACCCAGTTCGATCCAATCTCGCGTTCCTTCCACCGATTGTGCAGAAGCGCCCACACGACCAGCCAGATGACTGTGGCGACGGTCGTGCGGCCCGATATCCCGCCAGCGGGCTTGTAGATGGTGGGTGTGGCAAAGGTTCCGGTCTCGTTGAGAATGACGAGAATGCCCAGCACGAATGCACCGATGCCGGCCGCAAGAAATGCGGCCATCGCCGCGCCGTTCGTGCGGTCGTCGCGTACGTGTTCGTCAGCCATCACGGTTCTGGCCCCCATATCGTGTTACTGAAGTGGTGCAACCTTGTTAATGAACATGCCAAGCAAGCTCACCACGGCAACCAGCACAAAGCAGATCGCGAGCAGTGTAAGAGTGGTGCTGCGCAGTGCCGAATCGGTTAGCAGGCGCGATCGGTAGCGCGTACCGACGAACGCAATCGCGGTCGCGAGCATTGCCGAGATCCATGGAACGTGCTCCTTGATCTCCATCGCGAAGGAATGCAGCCACTTCGTGTCCGGATTGGATTTGAGCAATGCCTCGGGGTATTGCCCGAGATCGGTTAGGCCAGCGAGCGGCGTCGCGCGGTACGGAGGCAAATCGATGTAGGTGCCTACCAGCACCGTCAGCCAAAGTAATAGGGCTATGGCGACAGTCAGCAATCCCAGATAGCGAACCCGCTGCTGCGCGGTGGCATCCACGGCGTCTGCAGTGCGTATCGTCGCCAGCGAGAACAGGGCGGCGGACAATCCCAAGAGCGCGCCACCGCCGAGGATGATTCCGTGAATCATCGTCCAGATGCTACGCGAAGTGAACAACACACTGTTCATAACAGGACCGGATCGAGTCAGTTTCCGACGATCAGCGTCTCCCACCTGCGGCCACAGGCGGTCGACTGCGCGGGGTCCGCGTCGCAGAGTCTCAGCTCAAAGTTCCGAGGGCGTCCGCGAGGCTTGGAGTCTTTCGGAGAATAATGTGCGACGTAGGCATTCGCCAGAGCCGCCTCGACGCGACAGAACAAGGGATTGCCGCGCCCCTCGCGAAACGCCGGTGTTGGCTGAGCGCGATGCGACGCGAATAATTCCGCTCGGCCAAGTCCGTCCAATGACTCGCGAGCGGACCGGAGCGCCGGAAACGCATCGCCGCGGTCCATGATTTGGTTGAAGTGACGGTCAGACGACATCTGTATAACGCTCTCCGACCATCCTTGCGTCTCATCCACCTCCTTGTTTCGATCCGCGCCTTGCATCGAGGCAGGTAAATACGATGACTCACATTCGGCAGCAGCTTCCTTGGCGCCTCATCGCGCCCGTCGCGCTCGGTGTACTCATTTTCTCGGCGCGCACCATGGCTGCCGCGGCACAGGACTCGGCCGTTTTGCACTCTCCACCGGCTGCCAAGGTTCGGCCGGTAACCGATGACTACTTCGGCAGCAAGGTCGTTGACGACTACCGCTACTTCGAGAAGCTGAAGGATCCGGAAGTCCAGCGCTGGATGAAGGCGCAGGCCGAGTACACACGGCAGACACTCGACTCACTGCCGGGATATCCGGCGTTGCTCAAGCGCATCATTGAGCTGGACGAATCTCGACCCGCGCAAGTCAGCGATCTACAGATCGTTGCCGGACGGTATTACTCGCTGCGCACCCCGGCCAGTTCGCAGTCCGCCAAGCTCTACGTGCGCGATGGCATAAACGGCACGGACCATCTCCTGGTCGATCCTGAGAAGTTGTCCGCAGACACGCGCACCCATTTCAGCATCGGCGATTTTCGTCCCTCGCCGGACGGGCGTTACGTCGCCTATCTGCTTGCGGCGGGCGGTTCCGGGGAGAGCGTGCTGCATGTCCTCGATGCGCAAGCCGGCAGAGATCTGGCAGAAACCGCCGACCGAGCGTTGAGCGATCCGTACTGGCGCGCCGATGTCAAGTCGTTCTTCTATACACGCGAGCAGAAGCTCGCACCCGGCATGCCCAAGCCGGCCGAAGAGGAAAATAGTCGTGTGTATCTGCACGTCATCGGACGTGCGTTCGACAACGATCCACCCATCCTCGGCCGCGGCGTCAGCGACGCGAGTATTGCGATGACTCCGGTCGAGGCTGCGGAGGTCGTCACCAGGCCGGGTTCGCGTTTCGCGGTCGCATTCGTCGTGCCCGGCACCGATACGCGCCTGCGCGTGTACGCTGCCCTGGTCGATTCGATCCATGATGGCACGACCGCCTGGCGCCCGATCGCTCCGAGTTACGACGATCAATACATCGGCGGCGATGACGCGGGCACTCGGGTCATCGCGCTGAGCGGCGACACGCTCTACTGGCTCTCGCGCAAGGTCGCGCCGCGCGGCGACATCCTGAAGCTCGATCTGGCGCGGGCAGCTTCGAAGCCGGAAAGTGATGTGCGGCAAGGCGATCTACCGATCAGCGCCGTCTATGCCGGCCGCGACGCGATCTACTGGCGGGTCAGCGATGCCGGCGTCAACAGCATCCGTCGTTTGCGATTTACGCCGGGGTCAAAGCCCGAGACCTTGAGCCTTCCGTACGCGGCTAATATCTCCGACGTCCACTCGGACCCGCTGAGCAGCGCCACTGTCATCCAGGCGTGGAGCTGGCTGCGTTCCCCCACGTATCTGAGCGTTGAAGCCATGACCGGCGCCACCGCCATCAGCGACCTGCAACCGGCAGGACCATACGACCGTCCGGACGACCTTGCCGTTGACGAAGTCAAGGTCAAGAGCTGGGATGGCACGCTGGTTCCGTTGTCCATCATCCACAAGAAAGGTATCAAACTCGACGGCACCCATCGCGCCCTGATACAAGGGTACGGTGCCTATGGTATTAGTAGATCGCCGTTCTACGCCCCGCGCATTCACATCTGGTACGACCGCGATGGCGTGTTCGCGGTTGCGCACGTGCGCGGTGGCGGTGAACTTGGCGAGGCCTGGCACAAGGCCGGCTTTCGGCAGACCAAGCCGAACAGCTGGAAGGATTTCATCGCGTGTGCTGAGTACCTGATAGCCAAGGGATACACGTCGTCCGCGCACCTCGGGGGGGATGGCGCGAGCGCCGGCGGCATCGTGATCGGCCGTGCGATCGAGGAGCGCCCCGACCTGTTCGCCGCCGCGATCGCCCAAGTGCCGGTTGCCGACAATCTGCGTTTTGAAACCACCGCCGGCGGGCCGTACAACGTACCCGAATTCGGCAGTGTGAAAACTCCGGAAGGATTCAAGGCGCTATATGCGATGAGCTCCTACGCGCACGTGAAGGACAACGTGAAGTATCCGGCCATGCTGGTGACGACGGGAATCAACGACCCACGTGTCGCCGCCTGGATCCCGGCCAAGTTCGCCGCGCGTTTGCAGGCGGCTACGGCCAGCGGCAAGCCGGTGTTGCTGCGCGTGGATTACGACGCCGGCCACGGATTGGGCGCAACGATGCAGCAGTCCGAGTTGGACTTCGCCGATCGGTTGAGCTTCGCACTGTGGCAAACCGGCGATCCGGATTTTCAGCCGAAGCATTGAGCCACCATCGAAAGCAGCGAGGGAGATGACCATGCGTCGCTTCCAAAAAGTTGTTTGCGCCGAGCGCGACACGGGACTGCACGTGATCGACACGGGAACGGGAAAGGAGACCAGTGACGTCATCCTTCGACCGTCCTTCAGCGGAGACGCGGAGTGGCTCCCGAGCAATGAAGCGTTTGTAAATAGCCGACTGCAAGACCTCCCCGCAGGAGCGCCGGCGACTTACGTCGAGCAGAAGCCGCGGACCTACCTGCACTATCTGGGCAGGGCTCCTGTCCCCATTCCCCGGAGTCGCCAATGAGTCCCCGATTCGCTCTCGCCACCGTCGCCGCGCTCTTCGCCGCTGCCCTCTCCGCGCAGGCGCCCGCGCCGACCAAACACCGTGCCTCCGCCCCGGCACCCGCGATCCTGGACATTGCGTACACCAAGTTCGTTCTCAAGAACGGCCTCACGCTCATTGTCCACGAGGACCATAAGGCACCGATCGTCGCGGTGAATGTGTGGTACCACATGGGCTCGAAGAACGAGAAGCCGGGGAAGACGGGCTTCGCGCATCTGTATGAGCACCTGATGTTCGGCGGGAGCGAGCATCACCGGGAGGGCTATCTCAAGGCACTCGAGCCAATCGGCGCGACGGACTTGAATGGCACGACGAACGAGGACCGCACCAATTATTTCGAGGACATCCCCGTCTCCGCGCTCGATCGCGTGCTTTGGCTCGAGTCCGACCGGATGGGCTACATGACCGGGTTCGTCGATCAGACGCTGCTCGACCTCCAGCGCGGCGTGGTTCAAAACGAAAAGCGCCAAGGCGAGAATGCCCCGTACGGCAAGACGTGGATCACGGTCGTCGAGAACACGTATCCAAAGGGACACCCGTACTCGTGGTCGGTGATCGGGTCGATGGATGATCTGAACGCGGCGTCGCTCGAAGATGTGAAGCAATGGTTCCGCGACGGCTACGGCGCGGCCAACGCGACGCTCGTCATCGCGGGCGATGTGAATACCGCCGACGTGCGGCAGCGCGCGGAGCACTATTTCGGGGAGATCCCCTCGGGCCCGCCGATCACGCGCCCCGGCGTGTGGATCGCGAAGCTGAGCGGCGAGCGCCGAATGACGATGCAGGACCGCGTGCCGCAGACGCGCATCGTGAAGGTATGGAACATACCGGAATTTGGCTCGGCGGACGGGTCCTACCTCACGCTCGTGAGCGATCTGCTCACCGATGGGAAGAGCTCCCGTCTCTACAAGCGGCTCGTCTACAAGGATCGAACGGCGACTTCGGTCACCGGCTTCGCCGATCTCCGCGAGATCGGCGGGCAACTCTGGATCTGGGCGGATGTCCAGCCCGGGGGCGACGCGAAGGCGGTCGAAAAGGCGATGGACGAGGAGGTCACCGCCTTCCTCGCCAACGGACCGACCCTCGCCGAGCTGGCGCGCGTGCAGATCACGGAACGGTCCACCTTCGTGCGCGGCGCCGAGCGCATCGGCGGCTTCGGAGGCACGTCGGACCTGCTCGCGCACGGCCAGGTGATGACCGGCAACCCGATGGAGTACAAGGAGGACCAGCTTCGGATGGCCGCGGCGACGCCGACTGTCGTCCGTGATGCCGCGCGGCGCTGGATGACCGGCGGCGTGTACGTGCTCGTGGTCGAGCCGTTCCCCGAGTACGAGACCGTCGCGTCCACGGTCGATCGCTCCAAGCTTCCGGCCGCGGGCATTCCGCCCGTGGCGACGCTGCCCGCCACCGAGCGCGCGACTCTCTCCAACGGACTCAAGGTCATCCTGTCGCGCCGCACCACGATCCCGGTCGTGCGCGTCTGGCTGCAGGCGGACGCCGGAATCGCGGCCGATCCTCCGGGGCTGCCCGGCGTGGCGGCGATGACGGCGCAGATGATGGACGAAGGCACCGCGAGTCACACGTCGGAGCAGATCGCGGACGATGCGGCGTCGCTCGGCGTCCACCTCACGGCTACAGCCGATCTCGATGTCTCGCGTCTGCAAACCGGTGTGCTGAAAGAGAAGCTGGATCCCGCGCTCGAGCTCTTCGCCGATGTCCTGCTCAACCCGACCTTCCCCGACAAGGAGCTCGCGCGGGTGAAAAAGATCACGCTCGCGGCGATCCAGCAGGAGCGAGTGGATCCATACGGCGCCGCGTTGCGCGTGCTCCCGCCGCTCCTGTACGGCGCCGGCCACGCGTACGCGGAGCCGCTCTCGGGCACCGGGAACGAGGCATCCGTCAACGCGATAACGCGTAAAGATCTGGCGGCGTACCACCGCACCTGGTTCAAGCCGAATCACTCGACGCTGGTCGTGGTCGGCGACATCACGATGACGGAACTGCTGCCGAAACTGGAGCGCGTGCTCAGGGCGTGGAAGCCCGGCGACATCCCGGCGAAGAACATCGCAACGGTGGAGCTCGGCACACGCTCGCAAATCTTCCTGATCGATCGCCCCGGTGCGGATCAGAGCGTGATCTTCGTCGGCCAGCTGATCCCGCCGCGGAAGAACCCGGATGAATACGCCTACCTGAATTTCAACAACGTATTCGGAGGGTCGTTCGGATCACGGATCAACATGAACCTGCGCGAGGACAAGCACTGGTCGTACGGCGCGGGGAGTTTCGCCTTCAACGCGCGAGGACAGCGCATGTGGGCGATCTACGCGCCGGTACAGACGAACAAGACGAAGGAGGCTGTGGCCGAGCTCGTGAAAGAGATCAATGGCGTCACCGGCGATCGCCCCATTACCGCCTCCGAGCTCCAGGACGCCAAGGATCGCGAAACGCGCACGATGGCCGGCCGGTTCGAAACCGGCGGTTCCGTCGCGGATGCGATCGGAACGATCGACAACTTCGGACTGCCATTGGACTACTACGACACCTACCCGGATAAGTTGCGCGCGGTGACAACGGAGCAATTGGCGAAGGCGGTGACGAAGCTGATCACGCCGGCGCGACAGGTCTGGGTGGTGATCGGCGACAAGGCGAAGATCGAAGCGGGGCTCAAGGAATCCGGCCTTGGTGCGCTGACCGAGCTCGATGCGGACGGGAAGCCGAAGAAGCCGGTGGTGGTGCAGTGAGGAGAAGTGCCGCGCTCTAGCTCTCGGGGCGCGGCAATCCGTTATTCTGTCGCGCCGAGTGTTCTGTCGCGTCGAGGCAGCCGTGGCGAACGCAGTGGAGTTTCATCGTGTGGCAAACCGGCGATCCGGATTTTCAGC
>JALYSW010000077.1 GCA_030854615.1 Gemmatimonadota bacterium | reverse complement strand
GTGCGCGCTTCGGCACGCGATCGTCCACTGCTTCGAGATGCGTGTCGAGGTTCTTCAAGAGCCTGCCGCGCATCGTGAATGCGGCGGACTGCTCGCGGGGAAAATCCGCGGCAGGTGCAACGCCGACGCTGTCGACCATCACCACACGGCACGGCACACGCTCGGCGAAGCGCAGCGTGCGATCGAGCACGCCGGCGGTCGGATAAAGATCGGTGACGACGACAGCGGCGCGCGCGGCGATGCGATCGACTACGCGACGATCGTCGTCGCGCGTGCGGCGGAGTGCGAAGCGGTAGGAGAGGCCGAGCGTGGCAGCGCGGGCGGCGAGCTCGCGGGCGCCCTGCAAGACGAAGGTATGCACGCGATCCGACGCGTACGGATACGTCGGATCGAGACCGTGATGGATGAGGAGGGGGAGGCCGAGCCGGTCGGCCTCGAGGGTGGCGTAGCGGAGAGCCCAGTTCTCCTCGAAGCGCTGGGTGCTCGCCATCCAGTAGAGCACGTAGTCGCCGTGCACCGGCGCTCGCTTGGCGAGAGGCGCAGCGCGCAGTGCGAGCTGTTCGCGCACGAAGTCGGAGTCGAGGGAGTGAGCCACAGCTCCGGACATTGCACGGATGACGCCATCTGGGGTGCGCTCCCTCGCGCCGCGCGCGGCGTGGCTGCAATTTGCCGTCGTCACCAGTGAAGGGAGCGGTCGCACATGCCGGACGTTGAGATCGATGGCGCGCGGATCTGGTATACGATCGACGGACGCGACGACGCGCCCGCCGTGCTGTTGCTGCACTCGCTCGGGACGTCTCATGCGCTCTGGGACTGGCAGCTTCCCTCTCTCGTGGATCGATTCCGTCTCATTCGCTACGATGCACGCGGACATGGGAAGTCGTCCGCGCCGCCGGGAGACTACACGATGGAGCAGCTCGGGCACGATGCGCTTGCGGTGCTCGATGCAGCTGGCGCGCAGACCGCCGCGGTGTGCGGCGTCTCGCTTGGCGGACTCACGAGCCTCTGGCTCGGCCAGAATGCGGGGAAGCGCGTGAGCAGGCTCGTGCTCTCGAACACTGCTGCGCACATAGCCACGAGCGCGACGTGGAACGAGCGGATGCAGTTCGTGCGGGACAACGGAATAGAGAAGGCAGTAGAGCAGTCGATGCCAATCTGGTTCACAGAGGAGTTTCGCGCGGCGCATCCGGATGTCGTCGCACGCTTCGTCTCGATTGGCCGCGCGACATCGGTCGAGGGCTATCTGGGTTCGTGCGCTGCTCTCCGCGACGCGGACCTGCGGCGTGATCTGCACCACATCATTGCGCACACGCTGGTGGTGGCGGGAGGCCGGGACGTGGTGACGACGGTGGCGGATGGGGTCTACCTACGGGACAACATTCCGGAGGCGCGGCTGGAGGTGCTCGACACCGCGCATTTCGCGAACGTCGGGCGCTCTGAGGAGTTCTCGGCATTGCTGGACGAGTTTCTGAGCAGTTAGAGGCTGAACGAGGAGATCGGGCTGGCTATTGACATTACGTGAGTACTATCTTACGATATATCGTGAGTGATGTCGTACGATATATCGGAGGAGTTTATGTGCAACAAACGAGATGATTGGGGCTTCGGCCCGGGATTCCCCTTTGGCGGACCCGGCGGCTGGTCGGGTGCCTGGGGTGGTCGCGGTCGCGGTGGACCCGGGCGCGGCGGTCGCCGCCGCAGCCAGATGTTCGAATCCGGAGAGGTGAAGTTCGTCATCCTCCGCCTGCTCAACGAGAAGCCGAGGCACGGCTACGAAGTCATCCGCGCACTCGAGGAAAAGTTCGGCGGGCTGTACACGCCGTCGCCCGGCACCGTCTACCCGACGCTGCAGCTGCTCGAGGACGAGGGCTACGTGAAGGTCATCGAGGAAAACGGGAAGAAGGTATACCATGTGACCCCCGAAGGGCTGAAGTACCTCGAGGAGAACCGCGGCGTGCTCGACGAGATCTTCGACCGTGTGCGCGAAACGGTGCGCGAGTTCACCGGCGGCTCGAGCGGCGACATGCACCAGGCGTTCGCGCACCTCGCTGCCGTGACTTTCAAGCGTGCGTGGCGACGCGGTCCTGAAGATCCCGCGCTCGCGCACGTGGCCGAGATTCTTCGCAAGGCTGCATCGGATATCGAGGAAGCGTTCGATCCAAAACCCACCCCTGACAGCTCGACCTGACGATCGACGGAGGGACAGATGTTCAGATTTCACCCGATGTTCTGGCTGATCGTCGCGCTGGTGTGGATGTTCGCATCGCATCGCCGGCGGTGGATACGCCGCCGCGCGACGTCGTTCGCGCACTACGGCCCGGTGGGCTGGGGTCCGTCAGGATGGGCGCCCTTCTGGGGACCACGCAGCGACGCGCACACTCAGAGCTGGTCGCAGCAGCCGCGGGCACCCGCAACACCGCAGTCGCTCGCGCAACCTGATCGCACGTTGGTCGAAGCGCTCGAGACCCGCATCGCCGAGCTCGAAACGCGGCTGGAGTTCGCGGAGAGGTTGATGTCGAAAAAGGCGGAGTAGGCGGGGAGTAGGACAGTCAACTGCTTTTGAGAAACGATTAAACGGATGGAACGGATCGAACCGAGAACTGCGATTGCGAGGCAGTTTATCCGTTTTATCCGTCTCATCCGTTCAATCGTTTTTCCAGCTGTTAACGCGCTTGCTCTGCCGAGCTCGAATTCCTCGCAATTTATTTTCGCCCCGCCGCGCCGACGCTGTCCGTCGGGTCCGCGCCATCCCACTTCACGTCCGCCGTCGGACCGTATGTCGGCGGGACGGGGCGGTCCATCATCCGTAGATAGACCGTGAGCTGCGTGCGGTGATGCGTGGTGTGTAGCAGGCGGCGCCAGAAGATCCAGATGCGCTCGCGCTCCACCTCGAAGAAGGGGACGCGCACGAGCCACCACTCCTCGCGCTGCGACGCGAGCTCTCCGAGCCGCGCGAGCGCGAGCTCCGTCAGGCGATCGATGGCCGTCTGCACGCGCAGCTCCGCCGGAAGCACTGCCGCCGGCGCCGGCTCCTCCGTGCCTATGAACTCGCCGAAGAAGCGGCGCTCCGAAAGCAGCTGGTGCTTAAAGATGTCGCCGACGCTCGTCGAACGCGGATGCGGGCGATACGCGAGATCATCATCGCGAAAGGCCTTCCACACACTTGCGACCTTGTTCGTCTCACTCGCGTACGTGTCCAGCATGTGCTGGAACGCCGGCTCCGCCGCACGCGGGACCTTCTCATCGGCAATCGCAACGAACGGATAGTGCATCGGCCGCATCACGTCCTCCTGCTTACTTGAGGTGCTCCCACGACCCGTACATCGGGTTGGGGATGATGAAGAATCGCTTTCCAAATTCGCCGAGCGCGGTGCTGTCGTCGCGCGTGGCCTGAGTGAGCGCGGGGAAGTCGAGGATATTGTCGCCCACCCACGCCACCACCGCGAGCCGCGGAAGCCCGCCACCGCGGTCCCGTTTTGCACGCGCTGGAAGCGCGGGTTCTTGTCCCGCTCGCCCGGCGGCTGGCACAACACCGCATCCGCCTGGATCCCCGCCGACTTGATGTTCTCGCGCGTCGCATCGCACACCGCCTGCGAACGATTCGTGACGATGACGACGCGCCCCCCACGCGTGCGGCCCAGTCGCTGGCACCGCCGCCGGCGCCGGAGCAGTGGCGGCCGCGGGGGACGCCGCGCGCTGCGTCGCGCACGCCGAGGTGACGATAACGACAGCCACGGACAGGAGCAATTTTGATCTCATCCGTCGGAATATCGTGCGTGTACCGCCTTCCGAAAGTGCGTGCGCCCCCCGTAACTCCACCGTAACGCCCGGATAACAGCGCATCCGCATCATGCCCGCGTGAGCCGCCGTCGCGGCGAACCGTCCACTCAGCGGAGGAAGCTCAGATGTCGATCGTCAGCGTGCGCACCGTGGTTACCCTGGCAGTGCTCGGCGCCGCCGCAGCCTCGCTCGTCTCGTGCAAGAAGACGGACAGCGCCAGCGACTCCCAAAGTCTCCTCGGCAAGGACAGCCCGCTCGGCAGCGCCGTCGCGAACGCCACGGGCAGCAAGACAGCGGATCCATGCACGCTGCTCTCAGCGAACGAGGCCGAGGTGTATGTCGGGGTGCTGGGCTCGCCGCCGTATCGCGTAACGGATGACGGCGTGGCGGATGTATCCGGAGAGCTGTGCATGTACCGCGGCACGGACGGGCGGCAGATCACCCTCGACCGGTTAGAGGGCGGCGGTGCTGCAGGGCAGGCTATCAGCGATGTGCCGAACGCGGTCGCCGGCGCGCTCGACAAGGCCGGCGCGGGAAATCTTGCGGCCACTACGCATCGTGTCATGGCGGATGTTACGAACGGTCCGTGGGATCACGCAACATGGATCCCGGGCGGCAGCCTGATGGTGACGAAGGGAGAGCTCGCGGTGAACATCGATGTGACCGGGGCGAGCGGGAAGGAGGATGACGCCGTCGCGATCGCGAAGCAGATCGTTCCGCGCTTCGATCACCCGCTCGACTACGATGGGGCGAAGGCGGTCGCGAGTGCGCCAAAGCCGAAGGCGCATCCGGCCAGTGCGTGCGACGTGCTGCCGAAGTCCGCTGTGGAGGCTGCGATCGGTCCGCTCGATGGCGATCCCGCGCAGGGCGCCGATGCAACCGAGTGCAGCTACAAGGTCGCGAGCGCGCAGGGGCCGCGCACTTACAAGGTCGAATACGTGTGGCAGGGCGGGCAGAAGAACTACAACATGCTGAAGCACGGCATGGCCACGATGGGTTCGGTGATGGGAGGTTCGATTCCCACCGGCGGGATGGACTCGATGAAGATGGATCCGAACACGTCGAAGATGATCGGCGGTCTGATGAAGATGGCCGGCGGCGGCGGACCAGGAGCGCCGGGCGCAGCAACGCAGGTCGGCTTCAAGACGGACACGATGCTCAAGGGGCCGTGGGACAATGCGTCGCTGCTGCATGGAACGCAACTGCTCGCGGTGAA
>JALYSW010000060.1 GCA_030854615.1 Gemmatimonadota bacterium | reverse complement strand
GCGTCGCCACCGCACTGGCGCTGTCGTCGAGCCGCGCACGGCTGTGGCGCGCGAGCGCCGCGAGCGAGTCGTTGCGAGCGACCCCGTCGCGCGCACCGGCGTCGAGGCGCGCGGACACGCGCATGAGACGATCGGAGTCCGCAGCGGTGAGGGTGATCGCCGACGACATCCGCGATGCCTCCTGACTCAGCGACCCCGCCGTGCGCGCGAACTCCGACGCGGTCGCCGACAGCTGCTCGGTGCCGGCGGTGATCTGCGCGGACATCGTCGCCGTCTCGTCCGACGCGTCGCGCATGGCGTGGACGAGGCGCCGAAGCGCCGCGATCATGTCGTCCAGCGCATGGTGGAGACGGTGCACCTGCTCGTTCCCCGACTTGGAGTCGAAGGCGATGGTGAGATCGCCAGCCGCCACCCGCTCGGCCGTCTGCGCGAGGCCCGCCACGGGATGGGCGGCGCGGCGCGCCACGGTCGCGGCGACGACCAGCATCGAGAGCACGACGATGGCGCCGAGCCCCGCGGAAGCGACGGTGACGTCGCGCAGGGCGGCGGCGTGCTGCGCCGGCATCTCGTAGAGCGCCGCGTCGAGCCATCCGCGACCGGCCACCGCAACGAGCGCGATCGCGAGGAGCGCGGGCACGCTCGACGCGAGCGCGATGCGCCACGGCGCATTGCGCATGATCGCGTGCTTGTCCGGCTGTTGGGGAAGGCTAGATTTCACTGTTGCCCCGCCGCTCCGTGGGGAGCGCGCATCCAATTCACCAATACCGTGTCCATTTCACACCCGGTCCCCGACGAGGGACCTAGCTACGATCCGACCGCACTCGAGCTCAAGTGGCAGCGCCGCTGGCAGGAGCGTCGCACCAACGAGCCCGATCTGAAGGCGGCGACGTCCCCGTTCTACCAGCTGATGATGTTTCCGTACCCGTCTGCCGAAGGGCTGCACGTCGGGAACGTGTTCGCGTTCACGGGTGCCGACATCCATGGACGATTTCAGCGGCTGCAGGGGAACAGCGTCTTCGAGCCGATCGGTTTCGACGCCTTCGGTATCCACTCGGAGAACTACGCGCTGAAGGTCGGCGGGCACCCGATGAAGCTCATCCCCCAGAACATCGAGAACTTCCGCCGCCAGCTGCGGCGCGTAGGGCTCATGGTGGACTGGAAGCACGAGCTGTCGACCACGGACGCGAAGTACTACAAGTGGACACAGTGGATCTTCCTGCAGATGTTCAAGAAGGGGCTCGCTTACAAGAAGAAGGCGGCGGTCAACTGGTGCCCGAACGACAAGACCGTTCTGGCGAACGAACAGGTCGAAAACGGCCTGTGCGAGCGCTGCGGTGCGCGTGTCGAACAGCGGCTGCTCGAGCAGTGGTTCTTCCGCATCACGGACTACGCCGAGCGGCTACTGCACAACCTGGAGTGGATCGACTGGTCCGAGTCCACGAAGAGCGCCCAGCGCAACTGGCTCGGTCGCTCCGAGGGCGCAGAGCTTTCGTTCCTGATTGCCGACACCGATGCACCGCCGGTGGCCGTGTTTACGACGCGCCCGGACACGATCTTCGGCGCGACGTATCTGGTGCTCGCCCCCGAGCATCCCCAGGTCGCCGCGATCACGACCGCGAATCAGCGCGAGGTGGTCGAGTCGTATCGCGCCCGCACGGCGAAGCAGGATGTCGTCGCGCGAAAGATGGGGGAGAGCGGCGAGAAGACCGGTGCATTCACCGGCTCGTACGCCGTGAATCCCGCGACCGGGGAACGGATCCCGATCTGGATCGCCGATTACGTGCTGATGGAGTACGGTACCGGTGCGATCATGGCCGTGCCTGGACACGACGAGCGCGACTTCGCGTTCGCGCGGGCGTACGAGCTGCCGATCCTCCGCGTCGTCGCGCCGGACGAGACGGATGCGAACGCGCCGCTCGCCGAGGCGTACACGGGGGCGGGACGGCTTGTGAGCTCGGGTATGTTCGACGGGGTTCCGGTGGCCGAGGCGAAGGCGCGTGTCACCGGATGGCTGGTGGGGCTCGGTGCGGCGAAGCCCGTCGTCAACTTCCGGCTGCACGACTGGACGATCTCGCGGCAGCGCTACTGGGGCCCCCCGATCCCGATCATCTACTGCGATGATTGCGGTGCGGTGCCGGTGCCCGAGGATCAACTGCCCGTGATCCTGCCGGAGATCCAGGACTTCCGTCCCGATGACTCCGGAGTTTCACCGCTCGCGCGCCACGAGGAGTGGTATCGCGTGCCATGCCCCAAGTGCGGCAAGCTCGCGCGTCGTGAGACGGACGTGTCGGACACCTTCCTCGACAGCGCATGGTACTTCCTGCGCTATCCGAGCGCGGACTTCGACGACGTGCCGTTCGATGAGGCGATCACGCGGAAGTGGCTGCCGGTGAGCTCGTACATCGGCGGCAACGAGCACGCGGTGCTGCATCTGCTGTACTCGCGCTTCATCACGATGGTGCTGCACGACATGGGACATCTGACCTTCGAGGAGCCGTACACGCGCTTTCGCGCGCACGGGCTGATCATCCGCGATGGCGCGAAGATGTCGAAGACGAAGGGGAACGTCGTGAACCCCGATGACTATCTCGAGCGCTGGGGCGCCGACACCTTCCGCACGTACCTCATGTTCCTCGGCCCCTTCGAAGAGGGCGGCGATTTCCGCGACGCGGGAATCTCCGGCGTGAAGCGATTCCTCGACCGGCTGTGGAAGTCGGCGCACGATGCGCACACGGCGGGGGAGCCCGATGTGGCCGTCATGCGCAAGCTGCACCAGACGATCCGGAAGGTGGGCGAGGACACCGCGAAGCTGAGCTACAACACGGCGATCGCGGCGATGATGGAGTACATGAATGTGCTTCGCGCGTCGGAGCGCGATGCGCATCGAGCGGAGGTCGAGCCGCTGGTGCAGCTCGTCGCGCCGTTCGCGCCGCACATCGCCGAGGAGCTGTGGGAGCTCTTCGGGCACGAAGGTGGCGTGTTCGAGTCGCGGTGGCCGACGTACGATCCCGCGTTGGCGACGGTCGATGAGATCGAGCTGGTGGTACAGGTGAACGGCAAGGTGCGCGGGAAAATCCGCGCGGCGCGTGAAATTACGGAAGAGCAGGCGATGTCGTTCGCGCAGGCCGATGACGGGATCGCGCGATTCCTCACCGGCGCGCCGAAGAAGATCATCTTCGTGCCGGGACGGCTGCTCAACATCGTGGTGTAGACGATCGGGGTCGTACGGAATTCAGCGTCAAACGATTCTGAAGCCAACACGATCTACGCAAGGAGGACGTCCTAACAATGGAATCGAGACGGCTCCGATTTATCGTCGTCGCCGGCGCAACAGCGGGTATGCTTCCTCTTTCTGCGTGTCAGCATTCGCCTGTTGGTGGGATGCTAACGCAAGTCTCGCTGTGCGGATCGTCGAAAAACTCCGCTGCGGTCGAGCTTCGGCGGCGCATGAAGACGGTGATGGACAGCTCCGATGTGGAGACCGGAGATATTCTTCGATTTCATCCCGTAAGAAATGCGCGGGTCTTGTGGGTCACCGACGAGGCGAAATGCAGGAAAGCGGTAGCGACGCTCGATGCGCAGTGGCCCGACCCTCATGGCGGCCCGGTGTATCTCCTACAAATAGGGAGCGAATACGCTGCAGTTCAGGGCGATCCGCGATCCATCGCTAATTTCGCCATTGTGCATCTCGGGGAATACTTCGAAATCCTTGGGAATCCGATCGTCTGGCAGTGACACCGAACCGGCGTTAGCCCTCCGCGATCGCCGCGATCGAGATCTTCATCCCCTGCGGGCGCACGGGCAGCTTCGCGCCCTGGCGCGCGGGAGGATTGGTGGGAAACCACTTCACCCACTCCTCGTTCATCCCCGCGAAGTCGGCTTCCTCTGCGACGATGACCGTCGCACTCACGATCCGCTCGAGCGACGAGCCCGCGGCGATGAGAATGGCGGCGACGTTGCGCAGGCACTGCGCCGTCTGCAGTTGAATGGTCTGCCCTACGACATCCCCAGTCACCGGATCGAACGGGCCCTGACCCGAAACGAAGACCAGCCCCGCCGACTTCACCGCCTGGCTGAATGCCGGCGGCGGCGCTGGCGCGCCCGGCGTGAGGATGACCTCGCGCGGCATCTACTTCGCGGCCGTCACGACGCGCTTGATCACGCGGCCCGGATGCGCGCCCGTGGTGTGCTCGTCCTCGTACACCGAGGCGCCGTTCACCCACACGCGACGCACGCCCGTGCTCACGAGGTGCGGCTCTGTCGGTGTGGCGCGATCGATGATCGTCGCCGGATCGAAGAGCACGAGATCCGCGTACGCGCCAACGGCAATCCGTCCGCGGTCGACGATCCCGACGTTCGACGCCGCGAGCGACGTCGCCTTTCTGATCGCCTCCTCGAGCGGCATGATGTGCTGGTCGCGCACGTAGCGGCCCATGATGCGCGTGAAGGTGCCGAAGCCGCGCGGATGGCTGCCATCGAGCTCGCCATCGGTGCAGAACGAGGCCCACGGCCACGTCATCAGCTTCGCGACGTCCTGCTCGTCCATGCTCGTCGCCATGATCGAGTTGTCCGAGTGCGCCGTGTCACCGCGCGCCTCGGCCGCCTCCGACTCGTGCAGCAGCTGCATGAGCGCCGTCGTGTCGTCGACGCTCATGATCTTCGCGACCTCGTGGACGGTCTTCCCGTCGTATTCCGGCTTCGGACCGTAGTTCGCGAGCAGCAGCCCTTCTGACGGCGCGACCTGAGACAGCGCGAAGGCGGCCGCCTTGCGATTGTCGAAGTCCCGGTGCGGGAAGAGCACCGACATCCCCGAATGCCAGTAGGTGTACGGATAGATGTCCGCGGTCACCTGCACGCCGCTCGCGCGCGCCCGGTCGAGCACGTGAATGAGCGAGTCGCCGAGCCCCCACGAAGCCTTCATCGCGAGCTTGATGTGCGAGACCTGCACCGGCATGTGGTTCTCGCGGCCGATCGTGATCAGCTCATCGAGCGCCTTCCAGAAGTCGAAGTCCTCGCTCCGCATGTGGCTGATGTACCGGCCGCCCATCGAGCCCGCCGTCTTCGCGAGCGCCAGCACCTCGCTCGGATCCGAGTAGATCCCCGGATCGTATTCGAGCCCGCTCGACAGCCCGAGCGCGCCGGCGCGCATCTCCTGCTCGACCAGCGCCTGCATCTTCACGACTTCCGCCGGCGTCGCGACGCGCTTGTAGTCTTTCCCGAGCACGAGACCGCGGACGGTACCATGCCCGACGTACGACGCCACGTTGAGCGCCGACGGCTCGCGCTGGACGTGCGCGAAGAAGTCGGCGAGCGGGTACTGCGAGTCGCCATCCTGCCCGACGACGACCGTCGTAATCCCCTGGCTCACATCCCCGAGCGCATCCCGGTGCGTGAAGAATGCACCGTCCGCGTGGCTGTGATCGTCGATGAATCCGGGCGCGAGCACGAGTCCTGCGCCACTCACCATCGTCTCGCC
>JALYSW010000049.1 GCA_030854615.1 Gemmatimonadota bacterium | reverse complement strand
CACGGACATCGAGCAGCACGACCGCGAGCTCGCCCGGCACATGGCGACGTGGCGGATGGATCTCGACGCACGCGCCGCGGCGCTCACGGATGCGCAGCGCCGCCTCGACGACGCGGAGCGCGCGGTGCACGATGCCGACGCGGCGCTCCAGGAGATCGAGCACGCGGGCGACGCGGCGCATCAGCGCGCGCACTCGCTCACGGAGTCGCTGCACCACGCGGAGCTGCGCTTCACGGAGCTCTCGGGGCGGCGCACCGCGATTCGCGAGCGCCTCGAAGCGGAGTGGCGCCGCCCGCTCGAGGAGATGCTCGCGGCCGTGCCGCCGAGCGAGATCGATGAGCCGGTGCTGCGCACGGAGGTCGCGCAGCTGCGCGCGGAGCTCGAGAGCATCGGGCCGGTGAATGCGCTCGCGATCGAGGAGCACGAGGAGGAGTCGAAGCGTCTCGACTTCCTCACGACGCAGCGCGCCGATCTCATCGACGCGAAGAACTCGCTGCACCAGGCGATCAAGGAAATCGATGTAACGGCGCGCGATCTCTTCCTCACGACGTTCACGCAGGTGCGCGAGCACTTCCGTCAGATCTTCATGACGCTCTTCGGCGGCGGCGACTGCGATTTACGCCTGGAGAATCCTGACGCGCCTTTGGACTGCGACATCGAGATCCACGCGAGCCCGCGCGGCAAGCTCACGCAGCGCATCCATCTGCTGTCGAGCGGCGAGCGCGCGCTCGTGGCGCTGTCGCTGCTGTTCGGGATCTTCCTCACGAAGCCGAGCCCGTTCTGTCTGCTCGACGAGGTCGATGCGCCGCTGGACGATCAGAACATCGGCCGCTTCGTGCGCATGCTCAACCGCTTCAAGGACAAGACACAGTTCATCGTCATCACGCACAATCCGCGCACTACGACGGAAGCTGCGGACGCGGTGTATGGCGTGACGATGCAGGAGCCGGGGGTCTCGTCCTTCGTGAGCGTACGGATGCGTGGCGCGGCGGTCGAAGTGCCGGAGCACGAGATCCCCGCCGCGGTCTAGCGGGCCGCTCGCGAAGTGAGGCTCACCACGCTCGGCACGGGCACCGCGTCGCCATCGATGCGGGTCAACGCCGGACATCTCGTGGAAGCCGGCGCGGTGACGCTGCTCATGGATTGCGGCAGCGGCGTGGTGCATCGCCTGGGCGAGCGCGGCGTGAACTGGCTCGGCATCACGCATGTGGCGATCACGCATTTCCACCCCGATCACACGCTCGACCTCACCACGCTGCTCTTCGCGTGGAAGTACGGCACGCTGCCGCCGCGCGCCGCGCCGCTCACGATACTCGGACCCGTCGGGCTGCAGCAGCTGATCGACCATTTTGCTGCGATCTATGGAAACACGCTGAAAGATCCGGGATTTCCGGTGACTGTGCGCGAGCTTGCGCCTGGCGAGCGTGCCGATCTCGGCGACGGAGTTACGATCGAGGCGCACAAGGTGCCCCACACGGCTGAATCCGTTGCATATTCCGTAGTGCGGGGCGCCGCTCGACTCGTGTACACGGGTGACACCGGCTTCGATACGGCGGTGGCGCAGTGGGCGCGCGAATGCAGCGTGCTGCTCTGCGAGTGCTCGTTGCCGGAGGAGTTGGCGGTGCCAAACCATTTGACGCCGGCGCAGGTGGGAGTGATGGCGGAGGTGGCGGAGCCGAAGCGGCTGGTGCTCACGCACTTCTATTCGCCGGTGTTGGACGAAGACATTGGCGAGATCATCGCGCTGCGCTATTCGGGCGAGACGATCATCGCGAGCGACGGATGGTCCACTGACATCGAGGAAGGGTAATGCTGGTCGTAATGAAGCACGGCGCGTCCGTAGCGGAGATCGACGCGGTCGTCGCGGTGATCGAGGAGATGGGCTACCAGGCGCGCCCGATGCCCGGCGCACAGCGCACGGCCGTGGGGCTCGTCGGCAACGATGGCCGCGTGGACTCGTCACGTATCAGCGCGCTTTCGGGAGTGGCGCAGGTCATTCACGTCACGCAGCCGTACAAGCAGGTGTCGCGCGAGTGGCGGCCGGAGAACACTGTCGTGACAATCGCGCCCGGCGTGGAGGTGGGTGGCAGGGACGTCGTGATCATGGCGGGCCCGTGCTCGGTGGAGACCGAAGAGCAGATCGTGCTCGCCGCACATCAGGTGAAGGCCGGCGGCGCGTCGTGTTTGCGCGGTGGCGCCTTCAAGCCGCGCAGCTCACCGTATTCCTTTCAGGGGCTCGGTGAGGTCGGACTCCAGTATCTCGCGACAGCGCGAAAGGAGACGGGACTCGCGATCGTCACCGAGGCCATGGACGAATCGGGCGCGGAGCTCGTCGCCGAATATGCGGACTGCATCCAGATCGGCGCGCGGAACATGCAGAACTACTCGCTGCTCAAATTCGTCGGCACACTCGGCAAGCCCGTGCTGCTGAAGCGCGGCCTCGCGGCGACGATCAACGATCTGCTGTTGAGCGCGGAGTACGTGCTGGCGAGTGGGAACAAGGACGTGATCCTGTGCGAGCGCGGCGTGCGCACCTTCGATCCGGCCACGCGAAACATGTTCGACATTACGGCGATCCCGATCGTGAAGCAGCTGTCGCACCTCCCGATCGTTGCGGACCCGAGCCACGGTACTGGCATTCGCGATCTGGTGACGCCGATGGCGCGCGCCGCGGTGGCCGCGGGAGCGGATGGGATTCTCGTCGAGGTGCACCCGAATCCGGAGCGCGCACTGAGTGATGGCGCGCAGTCGCTATACCCGGAGCAATTCGCGCAGCTCGTGGGTGAGCTGAGGAGCATCTCGGCGGCGATCGGGCGCACGATCACTCCGGCACCGAGGACCGCCGCGGTGGTGGCGGGGTAATATCCAGGATGCACACAATCGCTCGTAATTGGTCTCGCACTGCGGTGCTTGTCGGTATCGTGCTCGCAGTGCCCGCGGTGTCGGTCGCGGCGCAGAGC
>JALYSW010000022.1 GCA_030854615.1 Gemmatimonadota bacterium | reverse complement strand
AAAGTCCTACCCGCGTCACCAGACCTTTCACATCTGAAGAAGCAGGCGAAGAATCTCCTGCGCGACGCGGGCGCCGGAGAGGTTGCTGCGTTGCAGCGATTCATCGACGTGCTCCCCGCCGCGCGCGGTACCAGCGTCGCCGCGCTCGCCACCCGCGATCTCGCGCTGCACGACGCGCAGTCCGTCGTCGCGCGCGAATACGGATTCGCATCGTGGCTCAAGCTACGGCGTCATGTCGAGTGGACGAATGCGGGAGCGGCCGAGCGGCGGAAGTCGTGGTTCGATCTCGTGTACGACGGCGGAGTGCGAGGGAGGCGACGCGCGATGCGGCTGCTCGAGGAGGAGCCCGAGCTATTTCGCAGTGATCCGTGGGTCGCGTGCGCGATGGGTGCTGTGGACACGCTGCGGACCGTGCTCGCAGCCGATGCGGGGTGGGCGAATCGCGTCGGTGGTCCGCGGCGGATGCCGCCACTCATCGCCATCACGCTCTCGAGGGTGATGGCCGAGGAGGGGTTCGAGGAGCGGTTGGTGGCGAGCGCGGAGTTGCTACTCGAGAGTGGTGCGGATGTGAATGCCCGATGGGCCGATCCGAGATATCCGGAATGGCCATTCTCGCCGCTCTACGGTGCCGCTGGCGTCACGCATAGCGCGCGGATGACAGAGCTGTTGCTCGCCGCCGGTGCGAATCCCGACGACAACGAGTCGCTTTATCACTCCGTGGAGAGTGCGGACTCCACGTGTACGCGCCTCCTGCTGCGCGCCGGCGCGCGCGTCGACGGGACGAACTCGCTGGGCCGTGTGCTGGACTTCGACAAGCTCGACGATCTACGGCTGATGCTCGAGCATGGCGGCGATGCGAACGAGAAACCGTGGGTGCACCACGCCATCGAGCGTGGCAGATCGCTCGCGCACGTACGAGCGCTCGCAGACGCGGGTGCGGACCTGCGGAGGACGAACGACCACGGCGTGAGCGTCTACCGATTCGCGCAGGCACTCGGCCGCACCGACGTCGTCGAGCTGCTCCGCGAGGCGGGCGTGCAGGAGTCGCTAGGCGAGACCGACGCGTTCGTCGCCGCGTGCGCGCGCAGCGATGCGAGCTCGGCGCGCGCGATGCTCGTGCGGACGCCGGACATGATTGCGAGGCTCGGTGAGCACCAGCTACGCGCGCTGCCGGAGCTCGCGGCGACCGGGAACCTCGCGGGGGTACGCACGATGCTGGAACTCGGTTGGCCGGTGGACGTGAAGATGGGATGGAGCGCGACGGCGCTCAATCACGCCGCGTTCCGTGGCGATGCGCGCATTGTGGAGCTCGTGCTGGACTACGGCGCCGACTGGCGCGTCAAGCACGCGTACGACGACACTGTGATCGGGACGTTGTCGTTCGCGTCGCAGATGGAGACGATGGATACGATCTCGCCAAGAGACTACGTGGGGTGCGCGCGGGCATTGCTCGCGCATGGCGTGCCGGTACCGAATCCAGAGGACTATTCGTTCTCGGACGAACTCACGGCGTTTTTAGATGCAGAGCGGATGCGGGCGTAGGATAGCCCGGCTTCGCTGCCGCCGAATAAGACTGATCGATGTGGACGCGAGCAATGTGACGGCGCATCTTGTGGGCCAGCTGGGGGGATGCTCTCAGCGAATCGCTAACCACGCGAGGGACGTCTTGTCACTAGGCACCAGCTCAGTTGCGGCATGGGATCGGCAATTCACGAAAATGCCGCTGCGGGTCGGCATCAAAGGCGGACTTCTCTTCGCAGCAGGCTTCTCGGCCATCGCGATCCTGCGCGTCGCGATCCTCCTCATCGGCGCCGCCGCCTTTGGCCATGGTCCATCAACGCACGACTTCGGAGACGTTGGACGGCTGTTCGCCTTCGTAATTCCGGCATACCTCGTGGGACTCACAGTGGCCGGCGCGCTCTTCGCGGCGGCGTCGTACATACAAATTCGAATGATCCGATACACGCTTACCGGCTTTCTCTGTGGCGTGGCGATCTACGGGGCGGTGGGCGTGGCTCTCCCACTCGTGGATCGAAAGCCGCTCGACTGGAAGGAGATCGAGTCGATCGCCGGCATCATGGGAATCGTTTGGGCGATCCTTGGCTTCGTTATGTCGATCCTCGACTGGAATCGCGAGCGACGCGAGGGGTGATGCAGATGCGACGTGTGGCCTTCGTGATCTTCCTGCTCGTCGTATGCACCCGCACTGGAGACTCCATGCCGCAGGACAACCTCCGCATCTTTGGCGCCGGCTACGAGGAGTGGACGATGAGCGCCGACGGGCTAATCCTCAAGTCGCTCGGACACTTTAACCAGGCCGAGCTGGATGAGCAGCTGAACAACGGCGCGACGGCGACGTAGTCGTCTTGTATCTCGATCTCATCAGGCCTCGAGTGTGATCGCGGAGAGCTTCGGAAGCTCGACGTGCCGGAAGTGCTCATCGACAATTTTGCGACCATCAACCTTCAGGTGGAAGGTGGCGGGGGCCAGTAAGCTTCCCTGTCGCGCGTTCTGTCTACGCCGCGCGCTTCACCCCTCTGTGACCCTGGTATTTGAATGACAGAACCCATCACCCCTCGCCCGAGCAATCGCCTCACCGGGCTCGGTGTCGCCCTGGTGCTCACCGGACTCGCCTTCCATCTGCTCGCCGCACGCGCGATCGGTGGCACCCACCTCGCCTTCCGCGACCACATCGCGGGCTTCGTCGGCATCGCTATGATCACCGGGGCCATTCTCGCGCTCATCGGTTGGCGATTTTGGCGAGAGCGGCGCGACATCACGATTTTGGTCTTTGGAGCGGTGCAGGCGGCGTTCGGTTTGTTGGTCTACATGATGCGTTTCAGCGTCCACGGCTGATCGCCGCCAATCACGATGCCTGCTCGAGGAATGGTTTAGCGGTCGACTTGTTGTAGCTCATCGTGCATCGCCCTTGACGGCTCAACATCACAGATTTATATATAGCCATATGGCTATGTACGCAGCACGCGCAAAATCCGTCAATTCCGACCATCTCTCCGCCGTCTTCGGCGCCCTCGCCAACCCGACGCGCAGAGCGATCCTCGACCAGCTCGCCACCGGCGTTTACTCGGTGGCCGAGCTCGCGGCACCGTTCAAGATGCGCCAGCCATCGATCTCCAAGCACCTCAAGGTGCTCGAAGAAGCCGGGCTCGTCGAGCGCGGCAAGGACGCGCAGTGGCGTCCGCGCGCGCTCGACAGCGCACCGCTCCAGGAGGCCAACGCCTACCTCGAGAAATTCCGACAGCTCTGGGAAGAGCGGCTCGATCGCCTCGAGTCCTATCTCGAAAAGCTGCAGTCCGGTAAATGATCACCGATCCACCAATGTGTCATTCATGACGACTCACACGTTCGCAATCGCCACTCTCGCGCTTCTCGCCACCACTCCACTGCCGGCGCAGAAGACCCCCGACCTCGCGCCGTATCTCATGCCGGATCGCACGGCAGAGATCGCACTCGCGCGCAGCGCGGCGCCGAAGACCATCTCCGATTCGGCCACGGTGTTCGTGCTCACGCGCACAGGACTAGTCGAGGCCGCACATGGTACCAACGGATGGACCTGCGCCGTGCTCCGATCGTTCTCCGGCGCTCTCAAGGACCCCGACTTCTGGAGTCCAACTGTGCGCGCGCCGCTCTGCCTCAATCCACCGGCGGCGTCGTCGATCTTCCCAGAGAATCGCAAGCGCATCGAGTGGATCATGGCCGGTGTGAGCGTCGCCGAAATCGCCGAGCGCACCGCGCGCGCGTATGCGTCGCACGAGCTTCCGATGCCCGCGCACGGAGCGATGTCGTACATGCTCTCGCACGAGCAGATTCTCGGCAAAGACAATCCGCACTGGAAGCCGCACCTGATGTTCTTCTTCGACCGCTCGCTTCCCGCGTCCAACTGGGGCGCCGGCGGCTTCACAGCTCCCGTCATCAACGCCTCGGTCGACGACGACAAGAATCCGGTGTTGACGCTCTTCGTCCCCGTGCGCCAATGGTCGGACGGCAGCCCGGCCCTTCCCGACGCAGGCCGCTGAGATGATTCATGGCGCGGTACTCACCGAGCGTCCATCCGATCGCGAGGTGGTGTTCACGCGCGTGATCGATGCGCCGAGGGAGCTGGTGTGGAAGGCGTGGACGGAGCTGGAGCGCTTGCACGAGTGGTACGGCCCGAACGGATTCACCACGACGACGTACGAGTTCGAGCTCGCTCCAGGCGGCGTGTGGCGCTTCGTCATGCACGGTCCCGATGGAACCGACTACGCGACACGCGTGGTGTTCCGCGAGATCGTGGAACCGTCGCGCCTCGTGTACGACAATTCGTGGGAACTCCCTGGCGCGCCGGTGGACTTCACGCTCATCGCGACGCTTGCAGCCGACGGTGCGAAGACCAGGCTCACGATGCGACTGACCTTCGCGAACGCAGAGGCGATGAAGGTGGGGATCGAACGCTATGGCGTGCTCGAGGGCGGAGTGCAGACGATGGACCGCGTTGCGGACTACGCCGGCCGCCTCTCGTAGCCCGGCCGGAGCCCGGCTTCTCCCGCCCACTCGCCGTTGCATTACCGGCTTTCAGTGGACATCATGCCAACCGTATTCCCAGCTGTTCGTTCAACCCGTCCCGTCTCGGAGCAGCATCCGCATGTATCGAGCTCTCATCGTCCTCGTCGTCGCGTTGCTCTCCGTCGCTCCATCCGCCGCGGCCCAGCAGTCCGACGTAATGGCAGCCGTGCATCGCTTCGGCGATGCGTTCAACAAGGGCGACACAAAGGCCGTGAATGCAGCATGCTCCGATCAGGCCGTGATCATCGACGAATTTCCCCCGTACGTCTGGCGCGGCCCTGGCACGTGCGGCAAGTGGATGGACGCGTACGCCGCCGATGCCACGAAGAACAAGATCACAGATGGCCAGGTCACCCTCGGCAAGGAGCTCCACGTCGATATCACGGGTGATCATGCCTACGTCGTGATGCCGGCGCGGTACGTGTTCAAGAAAGACGGGAAGCCGGTGAGCGAGGATTCCTCATCGATCACGATGGTGCTGCAGAAGCGCGCGACGGAGTGGACTGTTGCCGGGTGGGCGTGGACGAAGCGGTAGCGCGAGCTCGCTGACTCACCCGGTCTACGGCACCCTGCCCGCGAGACGTTGCAGCCTGCGGTGCAGGTAGCCATCATCTTCGCATGACAGCCCCCACCGCTCCCTCGGCGCCCGACCGCCCGCGCGGCTCTACGCACACATTCTTCGGTGAGCCGATCGGGCTCGCCTACCTCGCGTTCACCGAGGCGTGGGAGCGGTTCTCCTACTATGGAATGACGGCGCTCCTCGTGCTCTACATGAGCGAGGCGCTCTTCCTTCCAGGTCATATCGAGAACGTCGCCGGCTTCGCGACACTGCGGCATGCGCTGGAGTCGCTCTTCGGACCGATGACGACGCTGGCGCTCGCGTCGCAGGTCTACGGTCTATACACGGGTTTCGTGTACTTCACGCCGGTGCTCGGCGGACTCGCCGCCGATCGCTTCCTCGGCCGCAAGCGCGCGGTCGTGCTCGGAGCGATTCTCATGAGCGGCGGCCACATCGCGATGGCGTTCGACGCGTCGTTTCTGCTCGCGCTCGTCCTGCTGATCGTCGGCTGCGGTCTTCTCAAGGGAAATATCTCGACGCAGGTCGGCGCGCTGTACGCAGAGGATGACAGTGCGGGACGGACGCGCGGCTTCTCGATCTTTTCAGTGGGTATCAACGTCGGCGCGGTGGCGGGTCCGCTGGTATGCGGGCTGCTCGCGCAGAAATATGGATGGCACGCGGGCTTCGGTCTCGCTGGCATTTTGATGCTCATCGGCCTCGCAACGTACCTCGCGGGCTACCACACGCTCGTCGAGCCGGCGCCGTCAGTCGTAAAGCAGGAAGTGGCGCAGGAGCGGACGGATTGGGGAACCATCGGCGCGCTCATCGCCGTGATGGCGCTCACGATCTT
>JALYSW010000006.1 GCA_030854615.1 Gemmatimonadota bacterium | reverse complement strand
ATCGTCGCGGGCGTCTTCCGTTGGACAGTAGATTTCGCTCATGACATCCACGGGCTCGACCGCGCCGTCACGCCTTCGGTCGGCGGCCATCGCCGCACCCCTGGCGGTGTTCGCGATCGCGCTTGCTGCCCGGCTCGTGGGACTGCACCACACGCCGTACGTCGACGAACTGAACCATGTGATGGCCGCCCACTCGTTGCTCGAGCGCGGCACGCTCGAGCTCACTCCCGGCGGGGAGCCGTACACGCGCGCCCGCCTCTTTACCTGGCTAGTCGCCGCGCTCTTCCGCGTCTTCGGCGAGAGCCTCGCGGTCGCGCGCATCCCTGCCGTGATCGCGGGCGCCGCGCTCGTCACTGCGCTCTTCGCGTTCGTCCGTTCCGCCGCCGGTCGCGCCGCGGCATGGACGGCAGCGATGCTCTTCTGCTTCCAGCCGGAATCGCTCTACCTCTCCGAGCTCGCGCGCTTTTACACGATCCAGACGCTCTGCTTCTTCGGCGGCGCCGTGTTCGTTTACCGTGCCGTCACGACGCCCGCGCTCTCTCTCGCGCGCCTCGCGCAGCTCGCGGTTGGCGCGCTGCTCCTCTTCCTCCTCGCGCTCCACCTCCAGGTCATCACGATCGTCGGCATCGCCGGCGTGCTCGCCTGGGCGCTTCTGGATCGCGCGCGCGCAACGCTCTCGCGCTCGCACATCCCCGCCGCCCTCGCCGCGCTCGTCATCGTCGCCGCCATCGGGCTCTTCGCGCTGCACCGCGGACTCTTCGCGAACCAGCTCGCGTTGTTCACCTACGTCGACCAGTGGGCGGCGCAGAATCGCCACAACGTTCGCTTCTACCACGAGATCTTTCTCGACCAGTACGCGACGCTCTGGACGCTCTTCCCGCTCCTCGCCCTGCTTGCGATAAAACGCAACGCCCGCGCGGCGCTCTTCGCCCTTATCCCCTTTGTCGTCGCCTTCGTCGCCCACTCGCTCGCCGCGTGGAAGGCCGAGCGCTATCTGTTTTCCGTGATGCCGCTGTTCTTCGCGATCGCGGGAATGGGCATCGCCGAGGGTGCGGCGCGCGTGCGCCCCGCGCTCACATCGGTCGTCGACAGCACGCTCGACTGGCTCGCCGGCCGCGCGACTACTCCCCGCGCGCGCCAAATATCCCTCGCACTTCTCGCAACCGTCATCGCCGCCTTCGCGCTCATCGGCAACGGCGCGACGTCGTACGCCATCAAGATGCTCCGCACCAGCGACGCAGACTGGCAGCTCGCCCTCCTCTACCGCGGCGAGCCCGATTGGGACGCAGCTCACGCCACGCTCGCCCCCGCCGCCGACAGCGCCGCCGTCGTCATCTCGTCGTCCGAGCTCAAGTCGCTCTACTATCTCCACCGCGCCGACGTCCTGCTCGGCGTCGGCTACCTCGACAGCCCGCGCAAGCCGGAGTACTTCATCTTCCGCAAGCTCGCACGTCCCGTCGTCAGCACCGTCGCATCACTCGAGGAGCTGCGCGCCTGCTATCCAACAGGGCTCGTTGTGGCCGAGCATGGACAGTGGCGCACGCCGTGGAGCATTCAGCCCGCCGTCGCCGACTACATCGCCGCAACGATGGACTCCGTGCCGCTCGCGCCGCAGACGCGGCTCATGGCCTGGCGCTGGCGCACGCCCGTCGCCGACAGCGCCGCGAATTGCGCGACGATTCAGGCAATCGTCCATCGATGAGATGACTTTTTCCGTCAGTGGGACAGAGTAGCGTGGAGTACCGCACCGTCGCCCAGCTCGACGACGCCGTCGTGAGCTGGCTCGCGCAGCTTCCGCGCGACATCGACATCGTCGCCGGCGTTCCGCGCAGCGGGCTCCTCGTCGCGAATCTCCTGGCGCTTCACCTCAACGTTCCGATGACGGATGTCGCGGGGCTCGTGGAGGGGCGCGTCATCCAGTCCGGTGCCCGCTTCAAGGGCGAGGATCCGCACCGCTTCCTCTGGAGGCCACGCCACGTGCTCGTCGTCGACGACAGCGTGTGCTCCGGCTCGGCTATGGCGAGGGTGAAGGCCGAGCTCGCGGCGGCCGGGCTGCCGCACCGGTTCACGTACGCCGCGGTCTACATGACACCCGAGGCGCGCCTCGACTCGCACGTCGATCTGTATCGCGAGGTCGTCGACATGCCGCGCGTCTTCGAATGGAATCTCATGCACGGCACCGTGCTGGCGAACAGCTGCATGGACATCGACGGCGTCCTCTGCCTCGATCCCACCGACGACGAGAACGATGATGGCGAGCGCTACCTGCGCTTCCTCCGCGAGACCCCGCCGCTCGTGCTCCCGACCGCGCCCGTGGGCTGGCTCGTCACGTCCCGTCTCGAGAAATACCGTACACACACCGAGGAGTGGCTGAAGCGGCACGACGTCGTCTACGGCAGCCTGCGGATGATGCAGTACCCCGACATGGCCGCCCGCCGCGCCGCGAAGCAATACGCGCGCTTCAAGGCCGACGTCTACATCGAGACGGGGGCCTGGCTCTTCGTCGAGAGCGATGCCGCGCTCTGCGCGCACATCGCCCAGCTGTCGGGGCGCTCGGTATTCTGCACCGAGACGCGCGAGATGGTCCAGCCCGGCGCCTCCGCCTCCGAAGCGCGGCGGGCTCCTCCGCCGCAGGAGCCCGCGCTCGGCGCTGCTCTCCGCGCCACCGCGCGCGCCATGCGGCAGCGGTTGCGTGGCACCCCTCGGCAAGGCTAACTTCCGAGGCTAACAAGACTTGCCCCCCTCCTCCCGCCGTCCGCGCGGGAGGCGGCAGTCCACAGGGAGGAATTACAGCAATGCCTCGCAAGTATGAGGTGGTCTACATCTTCGATGCCGCTCTCGAAGATCAGGCCATCACCGACACGCTCACGCGCGTGCACGCGCTGCTCGGCGCCGGCGAAGTCGCCGTCGAGCA
>JALYSW010000421.1 GCA_030854615.1 Gemmatimonadota bacterium | reverse complement strand
CCGATGCGAAGCGCGACTTCGCGCGCATCGATGAGCTCGCACTCATCGACGCGGGTGAGCGCGGCCGCTACGTCGCGCTCCACGTCGACGTGCTCCGCGAGTATCTCGCCGCGCGCCTCCCCGATGCCGCACGCTCGCTCACCTCGACGGAGCTGCTCGCGGTGCTGCGCGCCGACGCGCCCGTGCCACTGCCGCGCCTCGTCCCCGTGCTCGCCGCCGCCGATCTAATCAAGTACGCGGACCGCCCCGTCACCGGGGAGCGCGCGCGCGAGCTCGCGGCGGAGACGCGCGGGATCGTCGACTCGGTCGAAGAGGCCGTGCTGCATCGTGCACAGACAGCGACCAAGCCCGGGAAGGCGGCGTAGTGGATCTCATCGACATCCCGGCAATCGACTTCGCCTCGCCGTACGTGCTGCTCCTCCTCCTGCTCATTCCGCTCTGGTGGCTCTGGCGCCGCGGCCGCCGCGCGCCAGCGATCGTTTTTTCACGCGCGGATGTTCTCGCGCGCGGCCGGCGCGGCGGCGCCTTCACGCGCCGCATGCTCGGCATCCTCCGCATCCTGCTACTCGCCGGTCTCATCGTCGCGCTCGCGCGCCCGCGCTCCGGCGCGCACACGGAGAACGTCGACAGCGAAGGGATCAACATCGTCGTGGCGATCGATCTCTCGAGCTCGATGCTTTCCGAAGACTTCCAGCCACAGAACCGACTCGAGGTCGCGAAGGAGAAGGTCAAGCAGTTCATCCTCGGCCGCCACAGCGACCGCATTGGGCTCGTGGCCTTCGCGGGCGAGGCGCTCACGCAGGTGCCGCTCACCGTCGACTATCCGGTGCTGCTCGCGGCCGTCGACAATCTGCAGGCAGGACAGCTCGAGGACGGCACGGCGATCGGCACCGCGATCGCAACCGCCGCGAATCGGCTGCGTAGCGCTCCGGGACACTCGCGCGTGTTGATTCTGTTGACCGATGGCGAGAACAATCGCGGCGCCATCGATCCGCGCACGGCTGCGCAGGCGGCTGCCGCTGTTGGTGTGAAGATCTACACGATCGGCGCCGGCACGATCGGAATGGCGCCGGTTCCCGTCGGACGCGGGCTCATGGGGATGCGCTACGAATACCGGCCGGTCGAGATCGATGAGGGATTGCTCCGCGACGTGGCGACGACCACCGGCGGACGATATTTCCGCGCGGTCGATGCAGCCGCCTTGCAGCGCATCTACCAGCAGATCGATCAGCTCGAGCAGGAGCCCGTGCGCGCGCATCAGTACGTGCGCTACACGGAGGAATACCGGTGGCCGCTCGCGGTTGCACTCATCGCGATCGCGCTGGAGGCACTGCTGAGCGTGTGGCGGGGGCCGCTGCCGTGATTCCCTATCTGGACGTGCCGTGGGCGCTCTGGGCCGCGCCGGGGCTGGCGCTCGTCGTCGCGCTGCTCGTGCTCTGGTCGTATCGCCGCCGCGCGCGCCGACTGCGGAAGCTCGCCTCCACCGAGCTGCTCGCGCGCCTGGTGCCGCCGACGGCGACGCGCGCCCCGTACGTGCGCGCACTCCTCCAGTTTGCGGCCGTCCTCTTCGCCGGAGTCGCCTTCGCGGGCCCGCGCTGGGGCACCGAACAGACGCTCGAGCGCGGCAGCGGCGTCGACATGGTGCTGGCGCTCGACGCCTCGCTTTCGATGCTCGCGACCGATGCGCGCCCGAATCGTCTTGAACGTATGAAGGAGGAGGCGCGGAGGCTGCTCGCGCTCTCCACCGGAGACCGCGTGGGGCTGATCGCATTCGCCGGACGCAGCTACATCCTCACCCCCCTCACCGTCGATCGCGGAGCGCTCGAGCTGTTTCTCGACAATCTCGATCCGTCGGTGGTGGGTCAGGCAGGGAGTTCGCTCTCGCGCGCGATCCGTCAGGGCACCGATCTTCTCGTCGCCACACAGACGACGAGCGATCGTGCGCTGATCATCATGAGCGACGGCGAGGCGTTCGAGAGCGCAGATGAAATCACGGCCGCGGCGGCACACGCGGCCGAGGCGGGGGTAACGGTGATCGCTGTGGGCTTCGGCACCGAGAAGGGCTCGACGATTCCCGTGCACACCGCACAAGGCACCCAGATGAAGCGTGATGAGAATGGGCAGATCGTGACGACGCACTACAACCCGGAGCTGCTGAAGGATGCAGCGACGGCGGCGCACGGCGTCTTCATCGATGCCGCGGCGACGGACAAAGCCGTGCGCATCCGCGGCGCGCTCTCGCTCCTGCGCCGGCAGGCGCGCGCCACGGAGAGCGAGACCTCGCGCCGCGCGCGCTTCCAGCTCTTTCTCATTCCTGCGATCCTGCTCGTCCTCCTGGACAGCGTGTTGAGCACCCGTCGCGGCCGCAGCCGCAAAGCGCCCGCCGCCGCGACCGCGACCGCCCTCGCGCTCTGCCTGCTCGTGATTCCCGCGCGCGTTCGCGCCGAGACGGGCGACGATGCCGATCAGCTCTACAAGGCAGCGCGCTATCCCGAAGCCGCCGCCGCCTATCAACGCGAGATCCAGGAGCACGCGGATTCGCCGCGCCTTGAATTCAATCTCGGCACTTCGCTGATGCAGGCGGGGCAGCTCGACGAGGCGATTGCGGCCCTCGAGCGCGCGGCTACCAGCACGGCCTCCGAGGAACTTCGCTTCAACGCGCTCTACAACCTCGGCCTCGCCTATTTGCGCCAGGCGCGAGACGCGAAATCGAGCGAAGCCTCCGGCGCCTTCACATCGTCGGCCGAAGCCTACAAGCGCGCGCTGCAGCTGCGTCCGGGCGAGATCGCCGCGAAGTGGAACTACGAGCTCGCATCGCAGGAGAAGTCGAAGTCGTCAGGCGGCGGATCGAACCAGCAGCAGAACGACAAGCAGCAGAAGCAGGAGCCGCAAAAGCAGAGCGGGTCGCTCGACAAGCGGCAGGCCGAGCAGCTGCTGAGCAGTGCGCAGCGCGAGGAGCGCGACGTGCAGGCGAGGAAGCAGCGAGAGAATCAGCCCGAGCGTCCTCCGGCGGGGAAGGACTGGTGATCGTCGCGCTCGTGACGATCATCGCGCAGCTGCACGCGCCGCAACGCGCGGCGCAGCAACGCGTGCGGGAAATGGTCGCGCGCGATGCACCGGCCATCGTCTCCCGCGCCGTGCTCGACACCAGCGCGCTCGTCAACTTCAGGGTGCTCGTGCAGCCGGAGACGGTCTACGTCGGACAGCAGGCGAACTACCAGCTCGGCGTCTTTCTCGACGAGACGGTGCGCGATCGGATGCGAAGCATGGAAGCGCTCGCCCCGGAGATGCGCTCGATGATGGCATACGAGCCACCGGCGCCGCTGGCTGGCTTTCCGCTCCGCAACGCATCCGGGCATCGCTACGAGGCGCACGTGTACCAGCGCCCGATTTTTCCGTTGAGCGCGGGTCGCGTCGCGATTCCGCCGGCGCGGCTGCTCTACGCGATGCCGCTCTCGTATTCCTTCTTCAGCCGCGAGGAGAGCTTCGAGCTGCGCAGCGACAGCGCGGTCATCGTCGCGCTCGAGCCACCGCAGGCGGGTCGTCCCGCCGACTGGTCCGGCGCCGTGGGCGAGCTGCGCCTGAGTACCGCGGTCGACAGCGCGGCAGCCCGCGTGGGCGACGCGATGCGCCTGGTAGTGCGCGTGAGCGGGCAGGGGAACGTGAAGCTCTTTCCACGCCCCGCGCTCTCCCTCACCTGGGCCACGTCCACCGCCGAGGGCGAGCGCGTGATGATGTCCACCGATTCGATGCACATCGGCGGCACAAAGGAATTCGACTGGGTAATCACTCCGCGCGTCCCTGGGCGCGTGGAGGTGCCCTCTCTTCGCTATCCGTACTTCGATCCGTACGCGAAACAGTACGAGGTGGCGGAGAGCGCGCCCGTCGCGATCTACATCGCCGCGGGAAATCTCGCGTCGTCGGACACGAGCACCGCGAGCACCGCGCCGCGCTGGATGCTTCGCCCCGAGTATCGCGGCCCACTCGCGCCTCCGCTCTACCGCTCGCAGACGCTGCTCTTCGCACTTCTGGCGCTTCCGATTCCCGTGCTCGTACTCGCGGGCACGCGCCGTCCGCGCAAGCGCGAGCGCACCGTCTCGCCTGCATCGACCCTGCGCACGCTCGCGCGCACGGAGTCCACCGCGCGCGAGGCCAGCACGGTTCGTCGGACCTTTCTGAGCGCCACCGCCGACCGGCTCGGCGCATCCGCCACGGTGCTCGCCGAGCCAGCGGCGATCAGGCAGCTCGCGCTGCGAGCGGGAGTGACGCCGGCAACGGCAGATCGCGCGCAGGCATTCATCGCCGAGCTCAATGTCGCGTCGTTCGATGTGGCGGGGGAGTGGGGCGGCGACGGGGTGCAGCGCGCCTACGATCTCTATCGTGCGATCGATCGCGAGGCGCGCCCGCGACGCACTCCGCGCGTGCCAGCCGCCCTCGCACTGTTACTCGGCGTGCTCGCGATCGCCGCCACCGCCCACGCTGCAAACGGCGCGCACGCGCTCTTCGCGCGCGGCTACGATGCATACGCGCACGGACAGTATGCCGCCGCCGCGAGCGACTTCGCCGATCTCGCCGCGCACGAGCCGCGCGCGCCCGATGCATGGGCCAACATGGGCACCGCCGCGTTTTCCGCGGGCGACACCGCGCGCGCGCTTGTCGGATGGCAGCGCGCACTCCGCCTCGAGCCGCTCGCCGCCGACATGCGCGACCGCCTCGATCTCATCTCGCC
>JALYSW010000065.1 GCA_030854615.1 Gemmatimonadota bacterium | reverse complement strand
TGCATGGATCGATCGTACATCGGCGCCGATCGGACGTTCTCGCTAGTGGGCTAGAGAACGGAGGCTGATGGTCGAACAGGACGTAGAACCAACCCGCGCTGAGCTTGATCCGCTCCCGTGGACGGTTTTCCTAAGCCGCTAACTGACGTTCTGTGTCTTGTTCTCGCTCGTACCGCGCCGGGCTGACGTAGTCGAGTGTTGAGTGCCGGCGCTGCTGATTGTAGAAGACCTCGATGTAGTCGAACAATTGGTCGTTCGCCCGGTCGATAGATTCGAACGTCTCGCCGAGTTCGAACTTCACCGTCGAGAACCAGCTCTCCATCGCAGCGTTGTCGTAGCAGTCGCCACGGCGGCTCATGCTGCAGACGATGCCATGCTCATCCAGCAGATCTCGGTAGTCCTCCGATGCGTATGTCGAGCCTTGGTCGGAGTGATGGAGCAGTCCGGCATCGGGACACCGACGACGAATCGCTGCTGACAATGCGCGCATCGTAAGGTGACGGTCATTAACTGCGCTCACCGCCCAGCCCACGCAGAAGCGTGAGTACAGGTCGATGATGGCCGCGAGGAAGAACTTCGCGCCACTCGGCGTCAGCATCTCGGTCGTGTCGCCGACCCAACGTTGATTCGGTGCGTCCGCTACAAAGTTGCGATCGAGAATGTTCGGCGCGATCGGGTGGTTATGCTCGCTGTTGGTCGTGCACTTGAACCGCTTGCGCGGCCGAGCCCGAATCCCGTCGGACTGCATCAAACGAATGACCCGATTGCGGCCGATTTTTTCGCCGTCTTCGCGAAGATCTTCAAGCACGCGCGTGCTGCCGTACGTCTTGCGGCTTTTGTCGAACGACGCCTTTATTGCGACCTTGAGTTGCTCGTCCTTCTTCGCGCGCTTCGACGGTGCACGCTTACACCACGCGTAGAATCCAGACTCCGACACCTGCAGCGCTCTGCACATCGCGGCCTTGGGCCAGGCCTTCTCCGTCTGGATGAACGCAAACCTCATGCGTTCTCCTTCGCGAAGAAGGCCACCGCTTTTCCCAAGATGTCCCTCTCCATCTTCGCTACCCGCAGCTCCTTCCGGAGCCGAACGAGCTCGGCTCGCTCGTCGCTCGTGAGGCCGCTCTTGCCACCATCGCGATCTGCGCGCGCGTGCTTGACCCAGCCTCCCAACGCCGACGGTGTCAGGTCTAGATCTCGAGCGACGTCCGCGATCCGCTTGCCTTCATCCAAGACCAAGCGCACCGCTCCTGCCTTGAACTCATCCGTGAATACTCGCCGCAGTCGCATCTCGCGGCTCTCTTTCGCTGCCATCTTCGCCATCATATCCGCCTCTCGTGGTGGGTCCACGGGAGTGGATCAAGCTCACGAGCCGCTCCGCGGAGCGAGAGGCGAGCGCGAGCGCCTCGATGTTACCCGACGGGTTCCGGATCTCGCATCCCGCCGTCGTTGATCGGTCACGATGCGCCGCCGAGGTAGATGTGTACATCCATCCCCTTGTCGAGCAAATTGCGCTCCGCCTTGTCCGCATATGTCTGGCGGTTCTGTGCCGCCTCCTTTCGAAGCTGCTGCAGCGTCGATTGATAGGCGGTCTTGCGGCATCGCTCCAGACCGCCGACAACCTTAACGACGCGGTCGTGCTGTTCATCATCCTTTGAGATTTGTCGCACCTCGTTCCATGCAGTGACGATCGCGTCGGAGTTGTCGCAGGGTCCCTTTGCAACATCGATCGCCATTTGAATCGACGCCGATGTCTGAGCACGCGCCAGCAGCTTTGTGGCTGTGGCAATGGATTCGTCGATACCTGGAACGGTCGCATCCCGTCGCCGTGCTTCTTGAAACTCCGGAACGGCGGCTGAGTAGTCCTTCGCTGCTACGAGCTCATCGCCACGGGCCTTGAGCTCGAGCGCGTACTCCTTCGAACTCGGCACATCCAACAGACCAAGCTCGGCTGCATGGCGATAGGCGGCGACGACAGCGGCTGCGTTTCCATGCGCACCAACAATCCGCTTCGCCTCCACGACCGCAGCGCGAAATTGCGCGTCTCGGTCGGCCTTTGCCTTCTTGGCTAGCGAAGCGGTGATCGCGTTCACACCCGCCTGCGCGCGCTGCTCACGCGCCACTTCCAAACGTGGCGCCGCTTCAAAGGCTTCTGGCGTGGCCAGTATGCCGAGGGTCACGACCCTGGACTCACGTACGACCGCGGCGCCGTCGAGGTCGCGATCCGCATCACCGATTCGGACGATGCCCTCGACGAGGAGTCGCGCCTGATTCATCGCCTCCGTCCTCGAGACAACCTGCTCGGGCAACCGAGCGAATCCACTGTTCCATTTTGAAACCCGAACCGATCCAAGGACCCGTCATGTCACCCACCTCTTCGCAGTCGTTCAATCTCAAAGACTCCTCCCCCGTGTGGCCGCT
>JALYSW010000064.1 GCA_030854615.1 Gemmatimonadota bacterium | reverse complement strand
GTGCAGCCATCGGCGATCTGCGATCTCCTGGCGGCAGTCGACGGCGGTGCAGATCTCGCGGTCGCCCATCGCTGGCCGCGCATCGACTCGAAGGTCAATCGCTTTCAGCATCGCGCGCTGCATCTCACCGCGGGACGACTCGCGAACGGGACGCTGCACGACATCGCGTGCGGCGTACGCGCCTCGCGTCGCGATGTGCTGCGCGACATTCCGCTGTACGGCGACTTTGCACGCTTTCTCCCGTTGCTCGCGATCTACAACGGGTACGACGTCATCGAAATCGCGAGCCCGCAGCATTCGAGCGATCGCACGCGCCGCGTCTACAGCCCTGGCGTGTACGTGCGCAGATCGATCGACATCCTCGGCCTGTACTTCCTGCTTCGCTTCACCGAGAAGCCGCTGCGATTTTTCGGGCTCATCGGCGCCGTGCTCGCGGGCACCGGCGGCACCGCGCTCGTGGTGATGTTCGTTCAGCGTATCTTCGGCCAGCCGCTCGGCAACCGTCCGCTCTTGCTGCTCGCGGTGCTACTGGCGACGCTTGGCGTGCAGGCGATCGCTCTCGGACTCGTGGGAGAGATGATCGTGCACTTCAATGCCTCGCGACGGCGGAGCTACCGGCTGCGGGAGCCGGCGGCGCCCGAAGGAGACGGGACGCCGGTCTAGCCTCGGCGCGGCGCGCGCGACGCGATCGCGTCACGCGCGGCGATTTGCGCGCGGGATGCCGCCCGTGCCGTCGAGCCGAGCTCCGTGCGGCGATCGACGATATCCTCCGGCGTCATCGCCATCTCGTTGTCGACCGCGTGCGCGAGCTGCGCCGCGATCACCGGCGAGTCATCCGCGACGCGCGCGCCCAGCGCAGGGGTCGCGGCCACCATCGCCACCAGCGCGGTATAGCCGGCGCCGTAGCTTCGTACGAGGTGCGTCACCACATCCTCCGGCATCCCCGCACGATCGGCTGCCAGCGCGCGCGCGATCATCTTCTCGACATCTTCGGCCGGCGCCGACGCGAGCATCTGCGTGGCCGTCTCGCACGGCTTCGTCGCGCGGTCGATCCGCGCGCACACCCGATCGAGCAACTGCTCGGCCACCGCTCGCGATGTGGTGAGCTTCGGGCCGATCGCGGTGAGCAGCTGCGGCGCGCCGTCGCGCGTGTGGTCGATGATCCGATGCTCAGGCGGACCGTGCCCCTTGGCTCCGGGCGCGCCGTGCGGCAGCGGCTGCATCCCCGCGTGCACCAGTAGCACGCTCTCGCGCGTGACCTCGCGCGCGGGCCACGCCGCGGAGAGCTCGCGCACGAAGCGCTCGACGTACGGCTCGCGCTCCGCATCGGAAGCCGGCATGCGCTCGCACGCGTAATGCGCCGTGCCGACGAGCGTTCGGCCGCGCCATGGCACGACAAAGAGCCGTCGCATCCGTCCGTCCTCAGTCGCCGTGATCGCGAACGCGGTAGTGACGCGATCATCGCCGGCCAGCATCAGGTTGAGCGCGATGCCGTGCATTGGCTCCGCGATCCCGGCGCGCCCGGTGAGCGTATCCGCGAGGGACGCCGCGCCAGCGCCTGCCACGTTGACGATCATGGAGGCGCGTACTTCGAATCGATCGGCGCTCCCGTCGCTCGCGGTGCCATCGCCGCGTCTTGCGAGGCGGTCGATGGCCGAGACGCCGGCAAGCACGTCGCCGTCACGGAGGGGCGCCGTTGCCTCCACGTAATTCGCGATCACTGCGCCTGCGCGCACGGCATCTTCCAGCGCGGCGATCACGAGTCGCTCGGCGGAGTACAGCTGGGCATCGTGGAAGAGTGCTCCTCCTGTGTACTGGTCGAATACGCCGGGAGCCAGCGCACGCATCTCCTCGCGAGAGAGCACCCGCCCGCGTGGTAACCAGCGGGAAGGAGTGACGCCGGCATTCCGGTCGCTCGAGACCAGGTCGTTCAGCGCGAGCCCTGCGCGCATCACGAGTGCGGACTCGCGTCCCAATCCGCGCGTCGGGACGACGAACGAGAGCGGCTCGACGAGATGCGGCGCGATCCTCAGCCAGGACCGCCGCTCACGCACGAACTGGCGCGCCTGGGAGATGTCGAGCCTCTGCAGCGACCGCAGCCCGCCGTGGACGACCTTGAGGCTGTTCCAGGAGATCCCACCTCCGAAATCTCCCTTCTCGATCAGTGCCACCGACAGCCCGCGCAGCGCTGCGTCGCGCGCCGCGCACGCACCCACGATCCCGCCGCCGATCACGAGGACGTCGAAGCGCGTTCGGGCCAATGAAGCAAGCTCTCGTTGCACGCCCCAAATTAGCATCGGCGGCCAGGGAACGAACCGGCCGCGGCCACGGCCCGCGCCTTGCCCCTACCTTTCGGCATGCGCACCCTCTTCAGCGCTCCCCAGCCACACGGCGGAGCGTAACGAGCCATGGCGTACGGCCCTCCTCCCTGGCGCAAGTTGATCGGCGGCATCGTCGCGCTCGTCGTCATCATCATCGGCGCGTTTTCGATCATCGCGTTCGCGCGCGTCGGCTCGCTCAAGGGATCGACGTACATCGCGTACATCCAGGCGGACCAGGCGAACGGGATCTTCAAGGGCACGGATGTCTGGCTGCAGGGACAAAAGGTCGGCGTCGTGAAAAGCGTCGGCTTCCGGCAGCTCCCCGACACCACCGTGCAGACCGTGCTCCGGGTCGAGGTGATGAGCCCGTACAAGCAGTTCATCAAGAAGGACTCGCGTGTGGAGTTCAAGCCGGGCGGCAGCTACGTGGGCGCGCAGGTCGTCGCCGTGCGCATCGGGTCGGCGGGCGCTCCGGTGCTCGAAGCGGGGGACACGCTCACACGCGTCTCCGTCATCGACCCGGACCTTCGGCAGAACGAGCTCAGCGCCGCGGGAAAGGACTTTCCAGAGATCGTCGCGAGCCTGCGCGCCATCGGCAGCGACCTGACCAAGACGCAGTCGCAATTCAGTACGCTGGGCGAGCACTCCTCGGGGCTGCAGCTCGTCATGAAACACGTGGTGGAATTTCAGACGCGCCGCCGCGGTTCCTTCTCTCTCCTGATGCGCGACCGCGCACTCGGCGATCGCGCGCAGTTGGTGATCACGCGTGCCGACTCGCTGCTCAACTTCGCGCGCGCGCCGGGCACGATGAGCCGTTTCATGCGTGACTCCGCGCTGCGCATCCAGCTGGCGAGTACGCGCGCGGAGCTGGATTCGGTGCGCGTGCGCATCGCGCGCGAAGATGGTGCCGCGGGGCGCTTCCTCTCCGACGACGCGTTGCAGAAGGATCTCGAGGAGCTGTCGAATCAGATCGCGAAGACGCTCGCCGACTTCGGCAAACGCCCGCAGCGCTACTCGCCGTTCTGATTCGCGGCCGCGCTATTGCGGCGAATAGATCGCGATCGGCGAGAACGTCAGCACCAACACGATGATCGCGAGCCACGCGAGCAGCTGACGCTTGGCATCGAGCGGCCGCTCGGGCGCGACCAGCGGCGGATGTCCGAGTCTCCCACGTCCGATTACGAGCGCGAGTACGGCCCACAGCCACCATCCGGGCCACAGGCGCCCCATCGGAATGAGCAGAAGCCAGAAGAAGCGCGCGACCCACGACTGCGCACGTCCGAAGAGCGCGAAGGTGATGTGGCCGCCATCGAGCTGCGCGAGGGGAAGGAGATTGAGACAGGTGATGAACAACCCCGTCCATCCGGCGATCGCGAGCGGCGTCATCGCAAGCGTCCCGTGCGCGCCGACGATCGCGCGGCACATCGAAAGCAGGAGCGAATCGCCGAGCAGGAGGTGCCACTCCTCGACGACCATGAACTGGTGCGCGAAGGGAATGCCCGGAACGATCGTGCTCGCACTCTGCGCGAGTCCGACGAGGAGTACCGGAATCGCGACGATGAGCCCCGCGAATGGGCCGGCGACTCCGATATCGAAGAGCGTGCGGCGGTCGTACAGCGGCGAGCGCAGGCGGATGAGCGCGCCGAGGGTGCCCAGCACACCGAGTTGCGCGGGGAAGGGGATGAAGAACGGCGGGCTCGCATTCACGCGATAGCGGCGGGCGACGAAGTAGTGTCCCGACTCGTGCGCGCCAAGGATTGCGGCGAGTGGAAGGGAGAACGTCAACCCGATGCGCAGCGCGGCCAGCGAGGGGAGATGCCAATCCGTGGGGATGCCGGCGAAGGTCGCGCCTGCGAGGGTCATCGTATACAATGTCGCGATGAAGAGCGCCGCGTGCAGCCACCAGCGCTCGCGTGGGGCGCGATCCTCGATGACGAGCACGAGCGTGCGCCCTTCTGGCGAGTCATCCCAGTAGTGCGAGCCGGGCCACCGGCCAATCGCGCCCGCGAGCGCTGTCGAGGGTCCGGCGTGCGCGGGCTGCACGAGCCCCTCGATGATCTCGCGATCACCCAACGGCAGATGCCGCCAGTGCGTAAAAAATGCGGTGACAGGGAGATCGCTCACACTTGACCACCATTTTTAGGCACGTTACCTTGGCGACTACCGCAGGCCGTTGCCCCCCGCCCCGCCGCTTCGTCTTTTCCCACTCCCCATCGTGTCTCGTGCCGCGGCCCCCGATCCTCAGGATCGCGTGCGCCGGGCTGACACATCCTCGCCAGCGCATCCCCAGCGAGTGAGATCGCAACTCCCCCAGACCGCACGGTCGTGGACATCTCCGAGCTCAAACAGAAGTCTGTAGCAGAGCTTCAGTCGATGGCTGACGAGCTCAATATCTCCAACTACTCGGGACTTCGAAAGCAGGATCTCATTTTCCGCATCGAGCAGAATCTGCTCGACGGCGATGCGGTGCTGCGCGGCGAAGGCGTGCTCGAGATTCTCCCCGAGGGATACGGCTTTCTGCGCAGTCAGGACTGGAACTACCTCTACGGTCCCGACGACATCTACGTCTCGCCGTCGCAGATCAAGCGCTTCGATCTCCGCACCGGTGACACCGTCGCGGGCCAGGTGCGTCCGCCGAAGGAGGGGGAGCGCTACCTCGCACTGCTCAAGGTCGAGACGATCAACGGCACCGATCCGGATATGGCCCGCCAGCGCATCACCTTCGACAATCTCCGCCCGCGCTATCCCGATGTGCGCCTGCGCCTCGAGTCCGCGAGCGAGGATCTCAGCATGCGCGTGGTCGATCTCATCGCGCCGATCGGCAAGGGGCAGCGCGGGCTGATCGTCGCGCCGCCGCGTGCGGGGAAGACGATCCTGATGCAGAAGATGGCGAACGCGATCGCCGAGAACCATCCGGAGGTCACGCTCATCGTGCTGCTCATCGACGAGCGCCCCGAAGAGGTGACCGACATGCAGGAGCAGGTGAAGTCGGCCGAGGTGATCAGCTCGACGTTCGATGAGCCGGCGGATCGCCACGTGCAGGTGGCGGACATGGTGATCGA
>JALYSW010000063.1 GCA_030854615.1 Gemmatimonadota bacterium | reverse complement strand
GCGCCCGCACAGCAGTTTAGCGAACCAGTCTCCGGCTCACTTCCGAGCACGCGGAGACATCACCCCAGCTCTAAGTCAACTCCATAATGTGTGACGGAGTGGACCAGCCTTGGGGAGAAGACCAGCAGTGAAGACTGTCAACTTATAAGTGGACCTCTAAACTGGGCTACCCGCCTGGGCCCGTATAAAATCGTATCGTGCAGGGCAAGAAACGGGGCGTTGCGCTATCTACGGTGTCGGAATCTCCCGTTGCAGAAGCTCGTACTTGTTCACGCGAGGCCGCTCACAACCCGATCATAGACCGCGAGCGCACCCATCTTACCCCGACCGGCCGAAGCCGAACAGCCTACCAATCGCCGGCCGCCGCACGCGTGGGTGTTGCCGCGCCGACGAGGCCGAATTCACCTGCGACTGGGTGAGAAAACGATGGCCCGTCGCTCGCTAGGCGTCCTGTTGTACAATACATTCGAAGCTTACGTGTGCTCTCTATTTCTTCGTGCACCGTGCTGGTACCTTCGTCGGCGACATCGTGATCAACCCGTGGTATGATCCGTTTCTCGCCGCACTCGTCGCGGGAGACCGGCGTCGCGCGCTTGCCGTCGTCACCGACGCGCGCACCTCCGACGCCGATGTCCGGACACTCTATCTCGATGTGTTTCAGCCGGCGTTGCGCGAAGTCGGGCGCCTCTGGCAGGAAAACGAGATGTCGATCGCGCAGGAACATCTCGCCACCGCGATCACCGAGATCGCGATGGCGAAGCTCCAGGGCGAAGCCGCACTGTTGCCCCTACGCGGTGACCTCACGCTCATTGCGGCATGCGCCGATTCCGAGCTCCACGCAGTCGGACTGCGCATGGTCTGCGATCTCCTCGAGCATCAGGGGTGGGACGTGACCTACCTCGGAGCATCCGTGCCCCCCGAAGGCCTGGCGAGCATGATTCGCGCGCGCCGACCCACCGTCGTGGCGATCTCCGCATCCACCGCACCGTACGTTCCGCGGATTCGTGCGATGATCACCGCCATCCGCGGTAGCGAGGGCGACCGACCGTATCTTCTCGTTGGGGGACGACCCTTTCTGGATGACGAAGCGCTCGCGCAAGCGATCGGCGCGGACTCGACCGCTCGCGATGCCGGAGCAGCAGTCGAGATGCTTATGGAAGCCTTCGGATGATCGCGGATCGGGCGGAGTCGAAGTTACCGGCGATGTTGCGGGGATTTCCCGGTGCAGCGCTGGAGCTCTCCGTCGATGGAATGGTGGTGGACTCGAATGGAAAACTCGAGACGCTTGTCGCGCGCGAAGTCGTGGGACACTCGTTCGGGAGTATGCTGGACGCTACGTCGCAGGTGAAATGGGGGCGACTGCTGGAAAGCCACACTCTCGAGCGCGAGAGCGCGCTTTGGGAGCTGGTGCTACAGGGAAGCGATAGACTGGAGTTGCGCACCTTCGCGGCGATCTGGGGACGCGATCGCGATACCGAAGTACTCTGGTTGCTCGAATACTCCCGCGACGTGCGCCTCGAGACGCTCTTCGAGGAGTTCGCAGCGGCCAATACCGCTCTTTTGAACACGCAGCGCGATCTCGCGAAAGAGCGCAGCCGACTCACCCGCGCGCTCGCCGCGGAGGCGGAGGCGCTCGCTGCGGAGCGCATTGCACATGCCGAAGCCGATCGCGCCGTGCGCGTGCGCGACGAGGTCCTCGCGATCGTCGCGCACGATCTACGCAGTCCGCTCGATCGGATTGTCGCGTGCGCGCCGATGCTGCACGAGTCTTTGTCCGACGAGAGCCGAAAGAAGCTCGTGGCGGTGATAGAGAGAACCGCGAGGAGCATGAACCGCCTGCTCAGCGATCTGCTCGATGCATCGAGCATCGAGGCGGGGCGGCTTTCGATCGATCTGCAGCGCGTGAATGTCGCGACGCTCGTCGACCTGACAATCGAGACGTACGAGAAACAGGCCGCGGCGAAGGAAGTGACACTCACATGCGAGATCCTCAGCGTTCTCGCCGTGATGGCCGACGCCGGGCGGATTCAGCAAGCGCTCGCGAATCTGCTCGGCAACGCAGTGAAGTTGACGGACGTGGGCGGACGTGTGACGGTGCGTGTGACTTCATTTGCGGACTCGGTACGCTTCGCGGTGGCGGACACCGGTCCGGGAATCCCAAAGGAGGATCTAAAGCATCTCTTCGAACGATTCTGGCAGGCAAAGGCGACGCGACGCGGCGGCGCGGGACTCGGGCTCGCCATCGCAAAGGGCATCGTAGAGGCGCACGGCGGGACGATGGAGGTCGAGAGCGAGATTGGGAAAGGCAGCACCTTCTCGTTCACGCTGCCAGTCGACGGCCCGGCAGCATGTTGTGCAAGAGGGGGCGCCTAGATGAGGAGCACCCTGTCAGCTATCGACGATGCGCCGGCGCCAGATTGCTTAGACTTGTCGCGGCGCCAGCACAGATTCGATTCGCGCGAGTCGGTCCAGAAAATCCTTGATGCCGTGCGCCGCGCTGCGATTGACCGCAAGGTTCGCTTCCGCGCGCCTGACCGATGCGCGGGACTGAATTTTCTGGCCCCGCGTTATTAGCGGCATGAGATAAAGCTGGATCGTGTTACGGCTTACACATCCTTCGCCCACCTCCGGTTGCCGGCTACGCCAATCGAATGCCGCCTACCTCATCTGGGGATGTGTTCGCGAACAATTGCCAAATTTCATCCTGCATATCGTGGAATCCGTTCATCGCAGCGTGGTACCGCGACATCATCTCGGCTGGCATCTCCACACTCTCTGGCGATCTGGCTGGCTTCGCCCAAATCACAGGCAGTCCGACTGCTGGATCGCGGATTTCGAGGTACGCGCGCACGTTCATGTGGAGTTCGACCTTCATGGGGTCCACCTGGGTTCCAACGGGGAGCAATCCTGCTAGACGCTCTTACCCGTTGAACTGTACGACACAACGCAGATGAAAGTGGGGAGTGGCAGAGAACTAATGTCGGCTGACTCTAGGCAACCAGGGAATGACCCGATAGAACTCAGCGATCATTGCAGTGATGATGAGTGAGAGCACGGTGCGATTGCCCCCGTTGTTCGACACGTCGCTAGACAGTGAGGGGTACTGCTCGCCCTCTGTCTTCAGGAGGATAATCAGGTCCTCTGCTCTTAACCCGAGGACTCTGGCCCGTTCGCAGATTGGGCGGAGTTCATCAACCATTAGGGCGTGATCAACTTCCGGATTTTCTGAGCGGAAGCGTCCTTCATGCCGTAGCGAAACGCTCGCCAGGATGTCGTGCAGGTCTTACCTTAAAATATGCACGCGATCCATCGTCAATGCAGCGTCGAGCAGCTACGTCTCCGTACAGTTGCATGCACATGCGATCTATATGCCTGAGACCGTGCATCGCTATGATAGCTAACAATTGTGCCGCGAATCTCTCAAATTAGCTGGAGATCGGCAGCTCGCCAGGCTCGGACGACGGCAGTTCGAGAGCGTCGGCTCGATAGAACTCATGGATCACGGTCGACACAACTTGACTTAATAAGTCGGAGTGATCGCGGTCTGCCAGCGTACTCACGGCGAGGGGCAACGCAAACCAAACTTCTTTCAACAGAATGATAAGTCGCTCACTTCGCAGTCCGTGTTCGCGCGCTCGCCCGCACACGGGGCGAAAGTCTTCAGCCAGTTGCTCTTGGTCGACCGAAAAACCCGAGTAGTTTCGGCGCGCAAAGG
>JALYSW010000062.1 GCA_030854615.1 Gemmatimonadota bacterium | reverse complement strand
TCGCGAGCGACACGAGCGCCGCGACGCCGTAGGAAGGATTCTGCTCTGGAGCGACTGGAACATCGCGGCGCGGTGCGCGGCGCGTCTGCTTGCTTGGTGGCATTGACCGGATCAGAAGGTAGAAACGTTCAGCGACATCAGATCATCGACCCGCATCGTCTCGGGCGTAAAGAACGGCTCGCCGTACTTCACGCGAATCAGCGAGCCGTAGTGCGCCGCCTGGTGGCGCACGATGTCGTACAGCGGCTCGCCATTCGGGAAGACTTCGCCCGCCTGCGTCGCGCCGTCGAACTGCGATGCGTACGCCCGGATCGCTAGGAGCTTCTGCTCGAACTGCTCCGAAATGTTGACGACGAATGTCGGCGTGGGGGCGTCCTCGCGATAGGTGAGGCAGTGCAGGAGCTTGAACGGCCGAAAGCGCGGGATGTCAGGCTCGATCTTCGACAGTCCCGAGAGGAAACACGCGTCGGTCACCAGCTCGGCCGATATGCGATGGTCGGGATGCTTCCCCGTGATCGACGGCGCGATGACGACGCGCGGCTGGAACTGTCGGATGATGCGCACGAGCGCCGCGCGCGTCGCCGGGGTGTTGACGATCCCCGCATCCGGGAGCCCGAGGTTCACCCGCGCGGTGACGCCCAGAATCTCGGCCGCGCGACTCGCCTCCTCGGCGCGCAGCTCGGCGGATCCGCGCGAGCCCATCTCGCCCTGCGTGAGGTCGACGATGGCGGTGCGCTGTCCGAGGCTGGCTGCCTTGAGGAGCGCGCCTCCGCAGGTGAGCTCGACATCGTCGCGGTGGGCGGCGATGGCCAGAACGTCGACGGTCGTCATGGGGGAGAATATACGCCCCTGACAGGCGCGATGGCGGGCTGTACATTCGGGTCGTGCGCGCGACGCCGACGTGGGTAGAGATGGGTCCCCAGTGGCCGAATGGTCACGCCAGCCGCTTCGTGGAAGCGGGCGGACAGCGCTGGCATGTCCAGATCATGGGGCGCGGGCCGGCGCTGCTGCTGGTGCACGGAATCGGCGCGGCAACGCACACGTGGCACGAGCTCGCGCCGCGACTCGCTTCGCGCTTCACGGTGATCGCGCCGGACCTCCCTGGTCACGGCTTCACGACCGCGCCGCGCACCGATCATCTCTCGCTCGATGGGATTGCGATCGCGCTCGCGGCGCTGCTCGAGGAGCTGAGGATATCGGCGGTGGTCGGCGTCGGCCACGGCGCGGGTGCGGCGATCGCGATGCGCCTCGCGCTCGGCGAGGATAGCTCGCTGCGCGCGCTCGTGGGCATCAACGCGACGCTGACGCCGCCGCAGAGCCAGCTCTGGACGCTGCTCGCGCCCGCCGCGCGCGTGGGCGTGCGCTCGCCACGGATGGCCGAGTTGGGGCGCGAACTCGAGTCGGGGACGCTGGACTCGACGCTGATGAGCACGACGGGCTCGACGCTCTCGCCCTCGCAGGCGGCGCTGTATGGGGTGTTTCTCAGGTCGCAGCGCCACATGGGCGCGGTGATGACGGTGTTCGAGCACTGGGATGCGCCGCGGCTGCAGCGCGATCTCGACCGTCTCACGATTCCGGTGACGCTGGCGGTGGGGCTGCACGACAGCTGGGTGCCACCGCACGACGCGGATCGCATCGCGATGCGACTCGCGGACGCGCGCATCGTCGAGGTGCGCGAGGGTGGGCATTTTGCGCACGAGGACGCGCCGGATCAGCTGGAGAGCATCATCGTGGAGAGCGCGCGGAGCGCGGGGTTGCTCGCGGGGATTGCGGTGGGGTGAGGCGTGTGCAAACGGCGGCCACTTGGCCGCCGTTCACGAGTCTGAAGTCGTGCGACCAGCCTACTCGTACCGCAGCGCCTCCACCGGATCCAACCGCGACGCCCGATACGCGGGCAGCAGCCCGAACACGATTCCCGTCAACGCGCTCGTCACCAGCGCGGCAACGATCGCCAGCGGCGGGATGGTCGCGTCGATCGGCGTCGACTTCCGGATCAGCCATGCGAGCGCGCCGCCAATGACGAGCCCCGTGCACGAACCGATCATCGTCAGCGTTGCCGCCTCGACGAGGAACTGCCACAGAATCACGCCTTTGGTCGCGCCCAGCGCCTTGCGCACGCCGATCTCTCGCGTCCGCTCGGTCACCGAGATCATCATGATCGCCACCACGCCGACGCCGCCCACCAGCAGCCCGATCGCCGACAGCGAGATGAGGACGATGAAGAAGACCTGCACCGTGCTGTTGTAGAGCTCCATCAGCTTTTCCTGCCCGTACAGAAACCACGTATCCTCGTTCGCTGGCCGCAGTCTCCGCTCGGTCCGCAGCGCTGCAGTGACCTCATCCATCGCGACGTCCTGCGCGACGCCGTCCCTCGGCTTCACCGTCAGGTCGAGCCACTTCACACCCATCTGCAGCTTGCGCCGCGCGGTCTCGAATGGAACGATTGCGCCGGGCGAGCTCGTGCCCGCGAAGAAGTTGGCGAGTGGATGATAGAGCCCGATCACCGTGAACGGTTTTCCATTCACTGCGACGACCTTCCCGACGGCATCTCCATTCTCGAACAGCGATGCAGCCATCACGTCGTTGACGATGATGACCTGCTCGGCATTCTCGTTCTCGCGCTCGGTGAAGCTGCGCCCGGGACTGATGTCACCGCCGTCGACCTCGGTCCAACCGGGCGTGTACGCATCAATGTTCACCGACGCGAGATCGCGATCGTGATACTTCACCTCGGCGCCCGTATTGACGTGCGCAATTACTCCCTTGATCGACGGGAGCTGCGCGATCATGTTCGCCTCCGCGATCGTGAGCGATTTGTGGTGTCGCCAGGGGCAGCTGTCCGCCGATCCGTCGCAGCCGTTGATGCCGACGGGCCAGCGCGTCACATAGAATGTCGTGGGACCAGCGGCGGCCATCGACTTTTCGACGCCCGCGTTGATCCCGTGCACGCCTGCCGCCATTGCCGTCACGACGAAGACGCCCACCGCAATGCCGAGGATCGTCAGCCCGGCGCGAACCTTGTTCGTGCGGATGGCGTCGAGCGCGATGAGCACGCCTTCGCCCAACGCGTGCAGTTTGTTGGGAACCGACATCAGTCCGACCTGAGTGCGAGGATGGGATCGAGGCGCGACGCGCGACTCGCCGGGTAGATGCCGGCGATGATCCCGACGCCGGCACCCAGCACTACCGATACGATGACCGACCACAACGCGACGCTCGATGGCAGCGGCGTGACCGACTTGATCAGCAGCGAAAGTCCGAAGCCCAGCGCGATTCCAAGGATCGCGCCGAAGAGGCTCAGCGTCGCCGATTCGACCAGAAACTGCCACATGATGTCACGGCGCCGCGCGCCGAGCGCCTTGCGTATCCCGATCTCGCGCGTGCGATCTGCGACCGCGACCAGCATGATGTTCATGATCACGATGGCACCCACGACGAGCCCGATCAACGGAAGCACGATGCCGCCGATCACCAGGAATTGCTTGATCGTCTGCCATGCACCCAGTGCGGAGTCCGACGTTTCCATCATGAAGTTGTCGGGCTCGGACGGGCGCAAATGGTGCCGCCTCCGCATCACCTCGCGCGTCGCTTCCTCGGCATCCTCGAGGTTGCCGACGTCGCTGCCTTGCACGAGCACACCATCCAGTCCCATGCGCGCGTGCGTCACGCGGCGAAGATCTGAATGGAATGGACCTATCGCCTGGCGGTCGAGCGAGATGCCGAATGTGCTTCCCTGCTTCTTGAGAATTCCGATCACGCGGAAGGGAAGTCCCTCGAGGCGCAGATCCTTTCCCAGCGGATCGACGTTCGGGAAGTAGGTCTCGGCAGTCTCACTCCCGAGCACGATCACCGGTGCGCCAATCTGCTCTTCCTGTTCCGTGAAGACACGCCCGCGCTCGAGGTCGAGATTCTTGATGAGGAAATAGTCGGCAGAGACGGCCGAGACCCTCGCTTGCGGTCCACTGTTTCGATACTGCGACGACGGGGTGGCGTAGCGTTGGTCCTGGATCGCCCAGTGCGTGCCGGCCGGCAGCGCTGCGTGCACCGCCTCCGCATCCTCGGCGGTGATCTGCGGACGACGCTGCCAGTCCCGCCACGTCGCCTCGGTTACGTTCCCATTCTGAAAGTTTGGGAAGCGGCGCAGCGTGAAGGTGTTGACGCCGAGAAATTTCGCCGCGAAGTCCTCCTCGACGTACTTCGACATCCCGTTCACGATCGACACCACCGCGATGAGGAACATCACGCCGATGGTCACGCCAAGCAGCGTGAAGAAGCTCTTCAGCTTCTGCACCCTGATCTGCGTGAGGGCGAGGCGAACGGCGTCCAGAAGTGACATCCGGGGTTCCCTACGCGCGCGCGTTGTTGAGCGACGCGAGAAAGGTCTCGCGCGTCTCATCGGACGAGATTCTGCCGTCGCGCAGAACGACGACCCGGCGTGCGTGCTGCGCGATATCCGGCTCGTGCGTCACCATGATCACCGTCTGTCCCGAGGACGCGAGCTCCTCGAAGACGCGCATGATCTCTTCCGACGTCGTGGAATCGAGATTTCCCGTCGGCTCGTCGGCGAGTAGGATCGCTGGCCGGTTCACCAGCGCACGCGCAATCGCGACACGCTGGCGCTGTCCACCGGAGAGCTCGTTCGGCCGATGGTCCATGCGATCGCCGAGCTGCACGCGCGACAGCGCCTCCTTCGCGCGTTCCTTGCGCTCCGCCGAGCTGACGCCGGCGTACACGAGCGGGAGCTCGACGTTGTGCAGCGCTGACGCGCGCGGCAGCAGGTTGAACGTCTGAAAGACGAAGCCGATCTCGCGGTTGCGCACGCGCGCGAGCTCGTCGTCCGCCATCCGCGACACCAGCACGCCGTTCAGCCAGTACTCGCCGGCCGACGGCGTATCCAGACAACCGATGATATTCATTAGTGTCGACTTTCCGGAGCCGGACGGCCCCATGATCGCGACGTACTCGTTGCGCCGAACCGCGAGCTCCACGCCGCGCAACGCATGGACGACTTCGCCGCCCATGTCGTAGTCGCGCGTGATCCCGCGCGTCACGATCACCCAGTCGGACGATGGCGCAGCACCCGGAGCGGCCGTCACGACCTTGCGCTCCGCTGTCGTGCTCATCGCGATGTCCTGCTCGACGAGACTCACGCCTTCGCCTCCTTCTTCTTGTCGTCCTTCTTGATCTCCTTCACAGCCGTACTGTCGTGCAGCGTGCGGATCGCCTGGTAGCTGCCGGCGACCACAGTCTCGCCCTCCTGCAGCCCGCTGATCACCTCGAAGTACTCCTCGCCGGGGATGCCGACCTTCACGGGGCGGAACATCACGTGCGAATCCTTCCCAACGACGAACACACCCTCGACATCCTTCTGCGCGATATCCCTCGTCGCCTTTTTTCCGAGCACGACGGCGGCCGAGTCGCGATTCTCGTTCGCCTCGTGCTCGCGAACGGTCAACGCGATGATCGGAATGCTCAGCACTGCCTTCCGCGAATCCCAGACGATCTTCGCGGTCGCGGAGAAATCGGGGCGCGTATCGATCGGCGGGTCGAGCAGTTGCACGCGCACCTCATAGTCCACCGCCTGGTCCGAAGATGCAGCGGCCGCCGTTCCCGCACTCACCGAGCTGTGCGCAATCTCCGTCACCTTCCCACGAAAGGTCGTGTCGGGAAAGGCATCGATCAACACCTGCGCCGTGTCACCGACGTGCAGCCGCGCGACATCCGTCTCGTCGACCTTCACCTTGGTCTCGAGCACGCTCATGTCGCTGATCGTCAGCAGCAGCGCCTGGTCCTTGCTGAATGTGCCCGGCACCGCGGTCTCGCCCTGCTGCACCGCGAGCTTCGTGATGCGACCGCTCATCGGCGCCAGGATCGTCGTCTTCGCGAGCAGCGAGTTCGAGTTCCGCAGCGCGGCGTTCGTCTGGTCGACGTTGTGCTGTGCGGCCTGATAGAGCGCGTCATTCACATCCACCGTGGTCTTCAGCTGCTCGATTTCCGCGGCCGAGATGAGCGCAGGATTGTCCTTCACGATCTCCGCGGAGCGACGATACGCGTTCTGCGACTGCTCGAGATTCGCTTTGGCGCGCGCGAGATCGGCCCTCGCCGACGCGACGCCGGCAGCCTCACGCTGTACGTCCGCCTGATACGTCGCCGGATCGATCTGCAGGAGGAACTGTCCCTTCGTCACCATGTCGCCCTCCTTCACGGAGAGCTTCACGATGCGTCCGCTCACGTCAGAGGCCACATCGACCTTGGTGTGCGGCTCGACCTGGCCACTCGCGGTGACGTAGGCGACGAGGTCGCGCTTCTGCACCTTCTCGAGGCGCACCTCGACGGCCTTATCGCCGCGCTTGAACGCCGCCAGCACCACCACGCCGGCGACGATGACAACCACTGCTATTGCGGTAATCGCCTTTCCACGTTTGGTCATTCGTTGCTCCGATTATCGCAGAGGACGGCCAACCGCGGATTCCAGCGCGGCGAAGGCCTTATGGAAGTCATAGACGGCATTAATGCGATCGCTTTCGGCCTGCTCGAACTGCGAGCGGGCATCACTTACATCAAGAAACGGTGCCAGCCCGACCCGGTAGCGCTCCTCGGCCAGCCGAAGCGCTTCGCGCGCCTGCTGTGCAGTACGCTCCTGCAGTGCCACCTGCTGCGCCTGCGCCTGCAACGTGAGATAGCTGCTCGTCACCGTGGCCGTCGTCTTCAGCTCCTGCGCGCGAATTGCGTACAGCGCATTGTTGCGCGCGGCGCTCGCCTCTTCCACGCGCTGCTCGCGCTGGAAGTTGTCGAAGATCGGCAGCGACAGCGTCGCTGTGACCTGGAACGGCTGCCTGGTGAATCCGAAGGGAAATGCGTTGTTCGCCTTTCGAATCGCGGCCTGCTGCGCCGAGCTGAGCGTGCCATCTGGATTAAGCGTGCCGCACGCAGCGGCGTTGCTGCCTAAACCGGCGCCAACGCGCACGGAATCCAGTGAAATGCAATTCTGCACCCCCGCCGCCGCCTGTCCGAAGAGGAAGCTGGGGTTGGTATAGGAATTCGTGTAACCGCCGAGCCCGGTAGAGACCTGGAGTGTGGGCAGATAAGAGCCGCGCGCCGCCTTGACGCTCAACGCCGCCGATTGATCGCGTGTGCGCGCGGCCTCGAGCGCCGGGTTGTCCGCGCGAGCGAGCGCAAGCACCGAGTCTACGGTGAATGTCGGCGCCTTCACTTCATAGGTGGTGGTGAGACGCGAGTTCTGCGGCTGTTCGACGCCCATATGCTGGAACAGCGTCAGCCGATCGATCGCGACCTGATTCTTCGCCCTGATCGCCGCAACCTCTTGCGTGCCCAGATTGACCTCGGCCTTTGACACGTCCAGCGAGATCCCCGAGCCGACCGAAAGCTTCGCCTTGGCCAGCTGCAGCGAAGTCTGCGCATTTGCGATCAGCGAGTCTTCGAGCTGCGCCTTCGCCTGGTCGCCGAGCACGGTGAAGTAGTCCTGGGCGATCTGCGAGCGCGTGACGGAGCTCGAACTGACGACATCGGCGTCGGCCGCGCGCACATTCGCCTGTTCGATCTTCGGATTCAGAAAGGTGCTCGTGGCGAGGCTGTAGGTCAGCCCGAGGAAGTACGACGATTGCTCCGAGTTCGACCCGTTGCCGAAGGCGAAGCCGTTGCTGGCCAGCGTGTTTCCCTGCGCGAGGTAGAGCCCCTGGAGCTGGGCATCGGCGCGAGGGAGCAGAGCACCGTAGGCGGAGCGCCGCTTGGCGACGGCGGTGCGCCGCGCCTCGACGATCTGCAGATGGTCGGGGTTGTTCTTCTGCGCGATCGTCATCGCCTGGTCGAGCGAGAGCTCGGGCCCCCCGGTGGTGTCCACCACGTGGGCGCGGATGGTGTCCGCCGCATGCGGGCGCACCGTATCAGCCGTCTGCGCGCGGGCGATCGAAAATGGCAGTAGTACAGCCACGATGCCTATGGCGACCGTGACGGCTGGCGAGCAGCGCATCGTTTCCTGTCCTCGAGTTCGTAGTCACGCCCAATACGGCGGGGACTGCTACGAGGTTTCAGGAGGCTGGTGAGCGCACTCAGCGTGAATCCAAGCCATTGCGCCGAGGCTCGCGGCTAGCGCGGGAGCTCGTCGCGGGTGGCAGTGATGTTGGTCGCGTCCAGCTGCACCTTGAGGATCCGTCCCTGGGGGTCCGCCCAGACCTGGCGAGTAGCGCCCGAGGGCTCCTGTATGGTGTAGTGGCGGGCCTCGACCGAGCTGGTACCGACGCGCACCTGCTCGTTGGCGCCCGCCTGGATGCGCATGGTCTCCTGGGTGTTGCGGCGCGGGATCACGACGGGGATCGTCGCCGAGCCGCCGCGGGCGCGCTGCACGAGGAAGTAGTACTGATGGAAGATGTCGTCGTCGAGGATGAGCGCACCGTCGGAGACGATGTACTCCTTCGACGACTCTCCCTTCGCGTTCTTGAGCTGCGCGCTGAAGCGCCCGCCGCCGATGCGGCCGCGCAGCCGCTCGACGTCCGTGCCGGTGCGCACCTCCACCTGGTACGCGAGCGGCGAGAACGAGGTGTCCGTCCGCAGCGCGGGCGCGATGCGCTCGGTGTCGAACGTCACGGTCGCGTTGGCGACGACGACGTCTCCGCCCGGACCTTTCGTGCGACGGATGGTGAACGACTCCTGTCCGATGCGGTCGCTGGGCTTCGTGCCGCCTCGCGTGATCGTGAAGGAGCCCTCGTCCACGGTCGTGACCTGGGCGACGGCAACGCTCGAGACCGTGAGCGAAAGCGCGAAGGCATACGAGAGAGTGCGCATGTCAGGAATATGATACACGCGGCGCAAAGAAGTGTTCATGTATCGAGGGCGGGAGAAAGGAATATCCGCTCGCTCACGCGCTGGCGAATCCGCTCGTACATCGCCTTGCCCTTCTCGGCCGTGGCGAGCGTGGGGCGGCCGATGGACCCCGCGCTCTCCTTCGGGACGCGCAAATAGCCGCGCCGGTAACGACGCAGCTGCTCGCGGCTCATCATGTAGTCCTGCGCCCATTCCATGCGCACGAGCTCGGGCGCGAGGTAGAGCATCATCGAGGTATCGGCCTCGCCGCCGTGCATGTGCTCCGACTGTCCCTCGAGGAGATCGCTGAGGGAGATCGCGTACAGATCGGCCACGCGCACGCGCGCCTCGCGCGTGGTGACGGTTGACAGCGCATCCTGGTGCGGATCGTGATCGTGCGCCGTGATCAGGATAAATTCCCGGAAGCCGCAGTTCTCCCACGAGGCGAGGAGGTCGTTGAGGAGGCGGTGCAGCGTCTTGCGTCGCATCGACGAATTGCCGACCGCCTCGCGCGCGGACTCGACGTTCACGCCATATTCGATGGTGGGCGCGCGCAGCACGCCGTAGGTCGACGACAGATCGTCGCAGAGCTTCTCCGCGATGATGGTGGCGACGCCGAGGGGGAGGTGGGGGCCGTGCTGCTCGCAGGTGCCCACCGGTATAATGAGTCGCGGATCGCGGGCGATGATCTCGGCCACTGCGCCGGGAGCGGTGTATTTGAGCAGCCGCGCCTCGGTTGGAGGCGCATGGAGGGGAGCCGTCATCTCGGACCAGAATGAAGTGGACGTGACGCCGCGAGCGGCGCCCGGCACCGGTGTCACGACACGTCTCTGGACGCTCGTCGCGGGCGTGACGCTCGTGGCGGGGAGCTGGTGGCTGCGCACCCCGAGCGTAGGCTACCTCGCTTTCACGATCGCCGCCACAGTCGCGACGATCGGAATTGCGATCGTGCAGCCGCGCGGGGCGCGCCGGTGGGCGCTCGCCGCTGCCGCCGCGCTGGCCGGCTTCTGCGCGGTGGCGTTCGTGTCGCAGCGCGATCTCACGCGCATCGACACCGACTGGCCGTCGTACCGGGCGCTCGTGGTCGAGCGCGGCGGGCGCGAGCTGAAGCGAGAGATCATGGCGTCGATGCAGGCGCTGCACGAGGAGGCGACGCACGCCCTCGGCGCGCCAGCCGATGCGCAGTCCGCGTTCGAGGCGCTCGACAAGCTGACGTCGGGCACTCCCGAGCGCGGCGTCGTGCTGTACGAGAACGGGGCGCCGTTCGCGTGGGGCGGGAAGCTCGTCGTTCCGCCGGATTCGATCGACCGTGCGGCGGGCGCGCTGCACACGCCATTCTATACGGTGCTCTACGATGTGGAATCGCGCGGAGAACGGCGCGCGGTGGCGATGGCGGTGGCGTACGCCGAGCCGCCGGCGGACCAGCTCGTGTCGGCGATCGGCAATCGCGTGGCGCGCGAGCAGGGGCTCCACGCGTTCGACGTGACGCCGGGCAGCGCGGGGGTCCGTGAAGGTTCGTTCGTGCTCACGGACGGCAGCGATACGCTGCTCGTCGCGCATGCCGTGGCACCGGGGGAGGAGGAGGCGCGACTGAGCGCGCTCGTACGCGTGAGGCTCACGGGGGTGCTGCTGCTCGTGCTCGCCCTCGCGTGCGTCCTCGTGGTGTCGTGGAGGCAGCAGCGATCACTGATGTGGCGACTCTTTCCGATCGCCGTCGCGCTCGCGATGCTCGCGTTGGTGCCGCTCAACGCGTTCTCGGGGAACGGTGTGCTTTTCGACCCGACGGTCTATTACTCGCAGGTCGGCGGGCCGTTTACCGCATCCGTCGGCGCGCTGGGGGCGACGGCGGTCATTGCGCTGCTATCGCTGCTGCTGTTGCTGCGCCGCGGGCTGCGTCTGCCAAGTCGATGGATGGCGGTACCGATCGCCCTCGCGATCTTCGCGGTTTCGCCGGCGCTTCTGCGCACGCTCGGAGGCGGCGTGTCGCCGCCACTGGGCGGTGTGGCCGTGGAGCTATGGCTCGGATGGGAGATCGCTCTCTTCCTCGCGACCGCGACCCTGTTCATCGCTCTCGCGGCGATCGGCAGCGAGGGGCTCGGCGTGCGACGTGGACTACCGCCGTGGGTCGCGCCGCTGCTGGCGACCATCGTCGCGACGATGGCGCCGCTGGCGCTGCACGCGCCAGGTGTGTTCCCGACATGGTACCGGGTGGTGTGGACCGTCGTGATCGCGACGCTCGCGCTCACGCGATCGCATCGGCGGGTGGTGCTCGTTGCGGGCTCCGTGGCGGCAATGGTCGCGACGACGTTGACGTGGGGGGCGAGCGTGCGCGGACGAGCGACGCTGGCCGATCGCGATGTCGGCGGGCTCGCGACGGTCGACCCGGACATCGTAAGTGTGCTGCAGCGGCTCGGCAGCGATCTCCACGCGGCCCCGGTCGCGCGCACGGAGGCCGAGCTCGCGAAGCGCTACATGCGCTCGGATCTCGTGGGGAGCGGGTATCCGGTGGACCTCATGAGTTGGGGACCGGAGGGATTGCCGACGGCGGAGGTGACGCTCGACCAGTTGACGCCGCCGGTGCGCAGCGTTGGCGAGGTGGCGGCGGACGCGCGCGCGAGTGGCGCGATGCAGCTGCAGTCGGTGCTCGGTGTACCGGGGATGTTCGTGGTGCTCGCGGTGCCGCATCCCGACAGCTCGGTGACGACGGTGGTCGTCGCACCGCGCACCAGGCTCATCGCGACGGATCCGTTCGCGCCGCTCCTCGGCCTCGAGGACCGCGAGACGGGGGAGCCGCCGTACAACGTGGTGCTCGTGGAGGCGCGCGCGGGGGATAATCTCCCGGCGCGCGGGACGCGCTGGTATCGCGACGAGAACGAGATGCATGGCGACCACGTCGTGCTGACGTCGCGCGGTCCGATGCGCGCGCACATCGAGATCGAGCTACGGTCGCTCGGCATTTTGCTGCAGCGCGGCGCGCTCGCGGTGATGCTCGACCTCGTGCTGCTCTTTGCGCTCTGGATGTTCTCGGCGCTCCCCGATGGGCGAGTGCTGCGCCGGCTGCGCGTGCAGCTGCGGCGATGGGGGACGAGCTATCGATCGCGACTGACCGTCGTGCTCTTCGCCTTCTTCGTGATCCCCGCGCTCATCTTCGCGGTGTGGAGCTACGAGCGGCTGCGCACCGAAGACCGGCAGTCTCGCGATCTCGTTTTGCGCGAGGCGCTGCGTGGCATCTCGATGGACGAGGAGGCGCGGCGCGGCGCATCGCTCGTCGGGCACACCGACATCCCGCTGCTGCTCTACCGCAACGGGGAGCTCGGCGGCGCGAGCCAGCCGCTGTTCGATGCGCTCGCGCCGATGGGTGCGTTTCTCCCGCCGTCGGCATACGCAAGTCTCGCTGCGGGGCGCGAGGTGTACGCGAGCCTGATGGAGGAGGTAAACTCGGGACCTGCACTCTTCGGCTTTCGGATTTCGATGAGTGGGAGCGGGCAGACATACGTGATCGGCGCCCCCGCGCGCGGAACGGAGGCACTGCTCGACCAGCGCCGTCGCGATCTGGCCGTGCTCGTCGCCTGCGCGACGGTACTTGGCGCGCTCGCTGCGCTGGCGCTGAGCCGAATCGCCTCGCGCTCACTCGCGGAGCCGATTGGCGCGTTGCGCGTCGCCGCGCTCGCGATCGCGCGCGGGGATCGCGAGCCGCCGCTCGCGTCGCGCGCACCGGATGAGTTCCAACCGGTGTTCTCTGCGTTCCGGCGCATGGCGGCGGATCTCGGCGAGAGCCGCGCCGCGCTCGAGTCTGCGCAGCGGCGAACTGCGGCGACGCTGCGGAACGTCGCGAGCGGCGTGGTCGCGCTCGATGCGGACGACGTCATCACGCTCGCGAACCCGCGCGCGGAGGCGATGCTCGACCGCGCGCTGGCGCCGGGGGTGACGGCGGACCACCTCGGAGACGAGACTGCGCAGCGGCTGCGCGCGTTCGCCGGGGGGGAGATGGAGGAGGAGGAGTTCGAGCTGACGATGCATGGAAGAACGCTGCAGGCGCGGTTGACGCGCCTCTCGAGTGGAAGGGGAGGCTCCGTGCTCACGCTCGACGACATCACCGATCTCGCGCGCGCGCAGCGCGTGCTCGCGTGGGGCGAGATGGCGCGGCAGGTGGCGCACGAGATCAAGAATCCACTCACGCCGATCCGGCTTGGGGTGCAGCATCTCAAGCGCGCGCACGCGGACAAGCGCCCGGATTTCGACACGATCCTCGAGACCAATGCGGAGCGCATCCTCGCCGAGATCGACAGGCTGGATGAGATCGCGCGCGGATTCAGCCGATACGGCATGGGACCGTCGGAGTTGCAGACGGCGGCGCCCATCGATGTGAGCGTGATCGTGCGCGATGTGGTGGAGCTCGAGAAGCTCGGTGAGGGGAGCATCGATTGGCGGACGACGGGCATCGCGTCGGCGGTGGTGGCGTACGCGCGTGACGATGAGCTGCGGGAGGTGATGCTCAACCTGCTCGAGAATGCACGTTTCGCGGGCGCCACGCGGGTGGAGGTGCGCGTGGATGGCGGCGCGGAGCGAGTGGCGATCGCGGTGCGCGACGATGGTAGCGGGATTCCGGCGAGCGTGCAGGCGCGGCTGTTCGAGCCCCACTTCTCGACTCGCACGCGGGGGAGTGGTCTGGGGCTCGCGATCAGCCGGCGGCTGGTGGAGAGCTGGGGCGGGGAAATCGCGGTGGCGAGCGTGGAGGGGGAGGGCGCGACGGTGCGCATCGTCCTGCGCGCGGGGCCCGCGTAGCTCTTTCCGGTTATCTTCCACGTCATGAGTGATTCGCGATGAGTGGTGCCCTGACCGCAACACCCCTTCCCGCCGACATCGGCGACGAGACCAACGCGCGCATCCTCGCGATCTCGGAAGACCGCATCGCGGGGTTCCTCGAGGATCCATTCGCCGAGATCGCGCGGCTGTCGGGGGTGAGCGAGGAGGTCGTGCACGCGCGCATCCGCGCGATGCTGAGCGCGGGCACCATTCGCCGCGTGCGGCAGACGCTGATGGCGACGAATCTCGCGCCGGGCGCGCTCGTCGCGTGGCGGGTGCCCGAAGAAAAGCTCGATGCGGCGTTCGAGTATTTCGTGAAGGACGATCCGTTTTCGGGGCACGTGGTGATTCGATCGACGGACGGCGCGATACAGGGCTCGAGCTACCGGCTGTGGACGACGCTGAAGGTGCCGCAGGGATATTCGCGCGCGAAGCACTGCGCGCTCGTCGCGGCGCGTGTGGGCGCAGACGCGTTCCGTGTGATGCCGGCGAAGCGGCTATTCGCGCTCGGCGTGGGGCACGTGCGGCGGAAGGGAATGGAGCCGGGATCGCGGAGCGAGGAGCCGGGGCGCGTGATGGACACGAACATCGTCGAGCTGTCGGAGCTCGAGTGGCGCGTGCTGGAACCGCTCAAGCGCGAGCTCGAGGTCGGGGAGATCGGGGCGATGCCGTGGCGCAAGCGTGCGGAGGAGTCGGGGGTGCCATATGTAGAATTCCTGCATGTGGCGCGCGGGCTGGCCGATCGCGGGGTGATCGG
>JALYSW010000398.1 GCA_030854615.1 Gemmatimonadota bacterium | reverse complement strand
GGACGACACGGATTCTGGCAATTCTCGTTGTATCCTGTGTTCTGATCGCGTAGTTTCAGCTTCGTGCGAACGTCGCCTCTGGCGCTGGCGCTCGTACTTGCTGCGTGTCACGGCGCGGACAAACGTCCGGCAGTCGAAAGCACGAGAAGCACAGCCGGCGCCAGCGCGAACGGACCGGATCAACTCGTACTCCGATTTCCGCGGAGCGGCGGAGTCGCGCGCGCATTTGCCTATCCGCGCCTCGACTCCGTCGTCTGGAGTGCTGCCAACAAGGCCCCTGCCCTCGCGCGCCTCCTCGGCTTCGACGACGGCGCGGGATCGGTGCTCGCCGAGGATACGAAGGGCGGCATCGTGCGCATCGATCTCCGCCGCGGCGATGTCACCCGCGACCCCGCGACCAAGCTCTCCGACTTCGTCTCGGCCGATGGCTCCGCAGCCTACGGCGTCGGCGCCGACGGATCCGTCACCCGACTGACTCCCGCCGGCAGCTGGACCTTCAAGCCGCCAACTCCCGCGCACGACGTCGTCCCGCAGCCCGACGGAACGCTCCTCGTGCTCGCCAATCGAGGCGAAGGCACGATGGTCTGGCTCATCCGCCCACCCGAGGATCGCATCGCCGACAGCGTGCTCCTGCCGCGCGTCTCGCGGTCAATTCGCACGCCGGCGGGTGACCGCGTCTACTTTCCTGTAGACTCGGGGCTCGTCGGCGTGCGTGGGCGCGACCTGCAGATCGTACCGAGCCTCAAGCTTCCCGCGAAGCCGCGCGCGGTGGTGACGTCGCCGAGTGGCGATCGCATTTACGTGGCTGCGGACTCGAGCAACGAGCTGCTGGTGGTGGACCGTTACAGTGGAAACATCACGACACACATCACCCTCCCCTCCGCGGCCATCGCGCTGCGGATGGATCCCACCGGCCGCTACGTGCTCGCGCGCGCATCCGCGGGCGACACCGCGTACGTGATCTCGGTGAGCACCGATCGCATGGTGGCCGAGGCGCCCACGCAGTGGCGCGCCGATCTCCCCGCCGTCGCGCCGAATGGCTGGCTCGCGCTGGTGCGCGGCAAGGATGTGGTGCTCGCCGACGCCGAGTCGCTCGCGGTGCGCAAGACGATCGCGGGCGGCGCTGCCGACGACTGGCTGTTCATCAGCTGGAACGGCTTCCGTCCTCGCGCCGCGAGCCTCGATCAGCCGGTGACCTTCGAGTCGAACGACACGGTGCAGCGCGACACGACGGAGAACCCCTTCGCGGGGGCGGCGCCGAGCCCCGGCGACACGCTCGCCGGCGACAGCACGAAGCCGGCGGCGCCCCCTGCCGCTCCACCTGCTCCCGGGGCGCCGCAGACGCACGCCGTGCCGATCGACAGTGCCTCGAAGCAGAGCGGCTTCACGGTGCAGTTCGCGGCACTTCGTGCGCAGGAGGCTGCGAACGATGCGCTGCGCGACGTGCACGTGCAGGGCGCGACACCGCGACTCGTCGCGACGACGCGCGAAGGCGTCACTATTTACCGCGTTGTGATCGGTCCGTTCAACACGCGGGAGGAGGCCGATCGCATCGCGCGCACCTCCGGCAAGGCGTACTGGATCTACGAAGGAGCGCCCTGATGTCGACGCCACTCGGTCCGATCCTCTCGATGTGGGAAGCGGAGGGTAACCGGCACGCGGCGGCGCTCGATGCGTGCGCAGGCGCCGTCGTCATCGGTGAGCGTCCCTCGACGGCAGCGGAGGTCGCGCTCGGGATCGCGCGCGTGCAGGCGCGGCGGCGGCGCGTCGCCGTCGCGGACACCGTGGGGGAGCTCGGTCCGCTCGAGGATCTGGTGCCGATGGACGCGCCGTACGGACTCATCGACAGCTTCTTCTACGGCGTGTCGCTCAACAAGATCGCGTACACGGTCGATCCGGCGAAAAATCTCATCATCTTCCCGAGCGGTGCGCCGCCGATCGATCACGAAGCCCTCCTCGGCAGCGATCGCTGGGTCAAGCTCCTCGACGGCTTTCGCGCAGCCGATGGACTGCTGCTCATCGTCGCGCCCGCAGAGTCGAGCGCGCTGTCGTCGCTCATCCAGGTGATGGATGGTGTGGTGCTCGTCGGCAACGTCGCGGCGGCGCCAGGCACGCGCGTGCTCGCGCATGCACGGCTCCCGGTGATCCCCGCGCGCCCGACGCCGCCGTCGGAAGCAGCGATATCTTCGACGCCATCGATGCGAGCGCCGACGTCCTTCCCGACACCCGTCAGGCCGTCGGCGCCAGTGAGTGCGGCAGCGCCGGCAGCCCCGCCTGCCTCGCCGCCACAACCTCCAGCACCGCCAGCACCGCTCGCAGAGCCGCCCGTGCCCCCGCGCCCTTCGTTCCACGACTGGAGCGCCATTCAGGCGATTCCCGAGGGCCCTGAGAACGATGTGGCGGACACCGACGACATCGATGACGAGCAGGAGCAGGTCGCCAACCCGAGCCGTGGCTCGCGTGGGCTGAGCGCCGAGGTCGAGGAGCTGCCCCCGCACGAGCGCGTCGATGAGCACGTCGAGCGCACCCCGAATCCCGAGCTCGTTCCGCCGTGGGCGCGCGAAGAGGAGTTCACTGGCCCCTCGGCACCGCGCCCGGGAAACGGGAAGGCGGTTTCCTTTTGGGTCGCGATCATCTTCGGCGCCTTCATCGCCGCCGCGCTGCTCACCTGGCTCACGACATCGATGCTCTCGCGCAACGACGGCGCCGACTCGTTCGCCGCGAAGCCCGACTCCGCGCACCCCGCCGCGCACGTGATCGCCGCCCCCGCGCCGACCGCGCTCGCCGCGCCGGTACCGTCACCATCGACGAATCCGACTTCGATTCCGCACGTTAGCGCGCTCGCGAGCGCCGCCGCGAGCACCGACAGCGCCAGCTCGCCGTACTCCGTCGTCCTCGCCGATGTCTCCACGCTCACTGGCGCCAACGGCGAGCTCGAGCAGGCGTCCGCGCGCAGCTTCCCCGTCGTCACCTTCGCGCCGTATCCGCGCGCCGACGGTCAGCTCTCGTACGTCGTGATCGCCGGCGCATTCCCCGACTCCGTCGGCGCCGACTCGCTGCTGCGCGCCGTGCGCGAGAAGCGCTATCGCAACGCGAACGCCGCGCACATCGTGAAGCTCCCGTACGCCGTGCTCGTGCAGAAGGGCGTCTCGCAGGATCAGGCCTCGATGTTCGTCCGCGCCTACCTGTCGAAGGGGCTTCCCGTGTACCCACTGTTGCAGCCGGATGGAAGCGCTACCCTCTTCGCCGGCGCCTTCCGCACCGTCGAGCAGGCGCAGCCATTGGTCACTAGCTTTAAGGCCAACGGCGACCAGCCGACGGTGACGATTCGGACCGGGAGATCTTTCTAGTGCGTTTGACGAAGCTCGAGCTGCAGGGATTCAAGTCGTTCGCCGATCACACGACGCTCCTGTTCGAGCCCGGCGTCACGGCCGTAGTCGGCCCCAATGGTTGCGGAAAGTCCAACGTCTCCGACGCGGTCCGCTGGGTGCTCGGCGAGCAGCGCGCGAAGACGCTACGCGGCGCGAAGATGGAGGAGGTCATCTTCCAGGGCTCGTCGTCGCGCCGCCCGGTCAACATCGCGGAAGTCTCGCTTTATTTCGAGAACGAAGACGGCTCACTTCCGGTGCCATTCAAGGAAGTCGTGATCACCCGCCGCCTCTCCCGCAGCGGCGAAAGCGAGTACATGCTCAACGGCTCCGCCTGCCGCCTGCGCGACATCCACGACATGGTTCGCGGCACCGGACTCGGCGCCGACAGCGGCGTGGTCATCGAAGCGAAGATGATCGACGCGCTTCTCTCGGACCGCCCCGACGATCGCCGCGAGCTCTTCGAGGAGGCCGCAGGTGTCGGGCTCTATCGCGACCGCCGCCGCTCCACCGCGCGCCGTCTCGAGGAGACGACCGTCGACCTCTCGCGTCTCGACGATCTCGTCTCCGAGGTGCAGTCGCAGGTGCGCTCACTCGCGCGTCAGCGCAAGAAGGCTGAGCGTCACGGCGAGCTGATGGCGAAGCGCTTCGTCGCCGAGATCACACTCGTCGCGCGCGAGATGGAAGCGTGGCAGACGGAGCTCGCGAGTCTCGAGCTCCAGGTCACATCGCTGCGCGAGACGCTCCCGATCGCCGAGCAGCGCGTGCACGAGGTCGAGCGCCAGCGCGAGAGCGCGTACGGCACACGCGCTGCCTCCGAAGCCGCGCGCACGGAGCTCTCACGCCTCGTCACCGAGCAGCGCGCGAACGCGGCGCAGCTCGAGAGTGAGCTCAAGGTCGCCGAGGAGCGCCAGCGCAACGCGCTCGCACGTCGCGAGCGCGCCGACGCCGAGCGCCGCTCCGGCGAGGAGCTCGGCAATCGTCTCGCCGAGGATCGCAACTCCGTCGCGCAGGAGCGCGGACAGCTCGAGGGCGAGCTCGCGGGGGCGCGCGAGACGCTCGCCTCGCGCACGAGCGCGGAGGACGGCGCGCGCACATCGGTGACGAATGCGCGGCAGGCATTCGAGCAGCACGAGCGCCGCACGCGCGAGCTGCGCGACGAAGGGCGTCGCCTCGAGCTCGACCGCGAGAGCGCCGAGCGCGAGCAGCGCGAGCTGTCACAGCGCGCCGAGCAGCTCGGCGCCGAGCGCGAGCAGATCGCCGAGGCGGTGACGGCGGCGGCGGATGAGCTGCATCTCGCCGACCGCCACAAGGAAGAGGCGGACGCCGCGGCCGGCGAGATGGCGTCGAGCGTCACCACCGCGCGCGCAGCTGCCGACGAAGCGCGTGCGCGAGAGAGTGCCGCGCGCAGCGAGCGTCTCCGCACCGAGGAGCTCTGGACGTCGCTGCAGGGGAAGGTGCACGGACTCGAGGCGCTCGAGCGCGAGCGCGTCGGCCTCGCGCCCGCGGCGGCGCAGCTGCTCAAGGATCGCGATCAGTTCGGCGACGGCGCAGTCGTGGGCCCGCTGTCGGACTTCGTGTCGACCGGCGCCGCATCCGCACAGGCCGTCGAGCGCTTCCTCGGCAACACGGTGCACGCGATCATCGTGCGCGACCGCGCGGCCGCAGATTCGATTCGCGCCTGGCACGCGCGCGTGCATCCCGGCCCGCTGCTGCTGCTGCCGATGGACGCGCCGCCGCAGGAGCAGGCCGAGTCGGGAACGCTCGCCGATCTCGTCGAAACGGCCGAGCCCGCAAAGTCGTGGATCCGCAATCTCCTCGGCCACGTGAAGCAGGAGGAGGGCGGGACGGCCTTCGTCGACGCGCGCGGTGCGGTGTGGCTCCCGGGCTCGGCGCCGAGCACCGGGCCGCTCCGCCGTCGCGCCGAGCTCACGGAGGCGCGCGC
>JALYSW010000396.1 GCA_030854615.1 Gemmatimonadota bacterium | reverse complement strand
TGCCGCCCGAATTCGGGCGGCACTTTTAACATGTGGCGGATGAGCCGTGGAGCTCAACCGGCTGAGTCGTGAGTGCGCCGCGCCTGCGGGAGCCGTCGCGAATGCCTTGAGCGCGATCTCGAGCCTCTGCCGGCATTCCGCCGGCGTTCCGAAGAAATTCGCTGAGAGTCCGTTTGCGTCGTCGCATCGCCACACCTCGAATTGCCCGAAGGTGGGACGCGCGCGGCGTCCGCGATGCTGGTGACACGTCAATATTCCGCTCCGAAGCGTCGAGTGAAGTACGGTGCACTCGTCTTCCGCACTAGCAGTGCAGCGCGCTTCAGCTCTTTGGAAAGAGCGCGTCCTCCCCGAATCGGCCGCGAGAAATACCATTCCCGGCGCGAGTGACAGGACCGACAGCGAATCCAGATGGTGGACTCGCACCTTGTCGTTCTGCGGGTCCAGAACGTAGTCCTGCCCCACGCGAATACGAATGCCATTCCACGTCATATCCCGACGCGCACGCCAGAGCACGTACGCATTGCGCGGCGACATCGCGGCATAGATCGGCGTCATGCCGAAACGGTCGATAGTGCCCACGAAAAGCAGGGCGATGGCGACGTACATGACCAGTGTCCCGCCGACTATCACCGCAACGATGACGAGTCGTTCTAGCTTCGTGATCATGGTGCGGACTCCTTGCCGGACCGGTCTGACGCGCCCAAAGCAATATGACGAAAGGGCACAGCTGGACGTTACCGTGCCTCGTAACGTCCCCGCGTCACGGCAGTAACGCGCAAACCCGATCATGGACGCACGGGATCCACCACCCCCTCTGCGCCGTGATCAACTCATGAAAAAGTCAGTCATGCTCCTCTTGGCCGCCACCCTGCTCACTGCGGTCGCATGCAGGAAGGGCGGCAGCGACGCACCGGTCGTGAAATCGCCGCCACCCGACGATGCCACGACGACGACGTCGACAGCGCCCTCAGGGGTTCCCGCCTACCTCGCGAAGCTCACGCCCAACGAGCTGAAATGGGGGATCTCGCCGACGCGAAACGCGAAGGTCACCTACCAGCCCGACGTCATCATCATGGAGCACGGGTCGGACGCGATTCGCGCCATGGCCTCTAACGGGATGACGTGGACGATCGACGCCAACGCGCCCGGCGCGAGCGAGATCAGGGAAGACCGGATCCTCTTCGCGACGGGTCGAGTGATGGGGCGGGTGCTGAAGGTCGACCATACGCCGAGCGGACTGGCCGTCACGCTCGGCCCCGTCGAGATCACCGATGTCATCAAGGACTGCGATCTCACCTCGGATCAACCGATCGACATCGGCTCGGCGCTCGTCTACACCGCGCCGGATTATCCGGGCGCGACGACGACCGACGATCCACCGTCGGGCGCGTTCACGGGGCCGAGGGTGCCGGTGTTCTTCGCGTCGTACAGTCCGCAGGCGCAGGCGAGCGACATCCCCGGCATCGGCGCGCCGAAGGAGATCGTCCTCAACGATTTCCATGTGATCCCCGTGTGCTGTGGCGGACTCGGAATCACGCTCGCGCACGACGGTCAGGGTGTGAAGATGATGGCGACTGCCGTCGTCGAGCTGACGAATCCGAGCGTCCACTTCGACCTCGTGATCAGGGGCGGTACGATCTACACCGCGATGGTGCAACTGCAGGGCACCGCCGGCTTCCGCGTGCACTTCAGCGCCGGCACCGATCAGGGGATCTCGGGGAACATCAAGCAGAACTTCTTCATCCCCGTCGACGCAACGTTTCCGATCGTCGGGCTCGGCGTTCCGCTGTCGGTGGTGATTCGGCAGACGCTTCGCGTCGAGACGATCTTCACCGCGCAGACTGGCACGCTCGAGGCGACGGGCGAGTACACCTTCGGAGGCGAGTTCAAGGCGGGGAAGCAGAACGGCGGGGAGTGGCAGGCGACCGGACCCACGAGTGTCACCACCAAACAGAATCTCGCGAACACCCTCGACGGCATCTCGATGGGTGTGAACGGGCTGGTGTTCGCGTACGGCGCGAAGGTCATCGTCGGCATCGGTGCGTTCGGCTTCGTGACGGGGCCGTACGTCGGCTACAACACGGTGGTCGGCGTGAACAAGACGTCCAGCATGCCTGGCGCGCTGCCGTGCAGGTCCGGGCAGCTCAACACCTCGCTGCGCTTCGGCGTCGGCTATCAGATGCCGCAGGTGGTGACGAACGCGATCAACTTCTTCATGCACGCGCTGGGGATAAGGCCGATCAACAGCGAGGGCGGCTTCGAGAAGGAAGAAGGGCTGATCGACAAGACGGACTATGTGCCGGCAGGGTGCAAGCCGAAGGAGGGAGCATGAACACGCGTGCCTTCCTGCTCTCGTGCGCGCTCCTGCTCGCGGCCGGCACGCGCGCCGCGAGCGCGCAGGCGTCGAAGACCACCGTGCCGCTCGTCACCGGCCTCGCCGTCGTCGGTGCGGTTCGCGAGCCGGCGGGGGACTACGAGTCCGTGCGACGGGTGACCGGAATTGCGGTCGACCGCGTCGCGTACACCATTACCGCAGATCGTCCTGGGAAGAATGGTGAGCCGCCCGAGCAGATCCAGGCGTCGCGTACGGTGCTCTCGGCCGACCTCAAGACCGCGCACACACTCAAGCCGCGCATCTCGAGCGGCTTCGACGCCGACGAGGTCTATCCCGGCACGACCACCGCGCAGCTGTCGGTAGCGGGGCTCACCGAGCTTCGAACCACGGGCCGCACGACGATCACCTTCATCGACGATGGCACCGGTGGTCTGAGCCAGTCGACCGCGAACGTGCTGCTGAAAATGATGGCGGCCGCGGGCAACTCCGCCGTTTCGTCCGACTCCGCGAGCGCCGTCGCGAAGACGGCTGTTTCGCAGGGCGGCGCGGGCTTCACCGTCTCCGGCACGCTGAGCAGCGTCGAGCCGGGAGTCGTACCGGTGTCGATCCTCGTCAATAACGTCGTCGTCGCGCTCCCCGCGCGACACGTTCGCGGGAAGCTCACGGGCGACGATGGCGCGAAGAACGCCGACATCTACGTGCTCGACGATCCCGCGAATCCGATTCTCCTCCAATTCCGCGTGGGCGAAGACTCGATGACAGTCGTGCGCATCGACTGGCCAGACGCGAGTACGGCGAAGAACATGGAGGCAGCGCTCGCGGCGCGGAAACCCGTGGACATCTACGGAATCTATTTCGCGTACAATTCCGCGGAGATCCGCGCGCAGTCCGACTCGACGCTCGATGCGATCGCATCGATGATGAAGCGCGACCCGACGTGGAAGCTCACGGTGACCGGACACACGGACAACGTCGGCGGCGACGCGTCGAATCTTGCGCTCTCGCAGCGACGCTCGGCCGCGGTGAAGGCGGCGCTGGTGTCCCGCGGCATCACGGCCGATCGCCTCGCCACCCGCGGCGCGGGCGCGTCATCACCGAAGACGACGAACGCGACGCTCGTCGGACGCGCGCAGAACCGGAGGGTGGAGCTGTCGCGGCAATAGCATGCGGGCATGCAAAGAAATCTTGGTCATGCCGGGCTTCGGCTATTGCTGCGGGCGTCGTATGGTGCTCCCTAGCTTTGCTCACGCAGTGCGACGCCGGCATTTCTTCAACGAGCAACGAGCGACATGCCCGAAGAGATCGAGATCGACACCGACAAGCTCCGTGAGGCGATCGACGATGAGATCGAGAAGGAGGGAAAGGGCGGGGGGCGGCTCATCCGCCGGATCGCACTGTCGACCGCGATTCTCGCTGCGCTCGCCGCCATCGCGTCGCTCGAAGCGGGAGCAACGGTGAACGAGGCGCTCGTGCTCAAAACCGAGTCGACGCGGCTGCAGTCGCAGGCATCGGACCAGTGGGCGTACTATCAGGCGAAGGGGATCAAGGCCGCCGTCGTGCAGTCCTCGGCCGCCTCGTGGGTCGCGGTGGGGAAGGCGCCCCCTGCGGACATCGCGACGCAGACGGCGCGCTACGCCGCGCAGCAGGACTCGATACGCGACCAGGCGAAGGCGCTCGAGACCGAGCGCGACACGAAGTCGCACGAGGCCGATGCGCTGCTCGAGCGGCACCATCGCTACGCGGGCGCCGTCGCGCTCTTTCAGGTCGCGATCGCGCTCGGTGCGATCGCGGCACTCACCCGCGTGCGCGCGGTGTGGGTGGGCTCGATGGTGGTGGGTGGAGCGGGGCTGGCGCTCGGACTTGTTGGGATGCTCAGCTGACGTATGTCGCACGGCGAACACCGTCGTCGGTACCACACGACCGAGCGGTGACGCCGCGGGCTTCACGTGGGTCTCTTGCAAGACATCGCGGGCTCTCCCCATGAGCAGTTCCAACCGCGGCGCAAATCACCATCTGGCACCACCTGCACCATTGGAGACGCCGTGCCAACGTTCCTACGGAAGTGGAGTAGCTTGGCGGTGGCCTGTGCCACGCTCGCGATCATATCCGGCTGCGGCGCGGAGCCATCCGCGCCTCTCGACCCCGCACTGACCGCGAAGTGGGTTTTGCCCAGTGTAGACACCTACTGCGAGTTCGACCTGGAGCAGCGAGGGAATGAGGTGTTTGGTACTTTCGGCTGCTTCAACGCTGCGCAGCCCAACAAGCAGGGCCTGCTGTTGACGGGTACCGCGCAGCTGCCGCACGTAATTCTCGCGTGGACCGACCACGGCGTGCCGTCGACATTCGACGCGATGCTGTCGCCGGATCAACAGACCTTGACGGGAACGTTCGCCGGAGATGACCGCACGGCGGTATTTCACCGCGAGACCGCTCAGTAGCTCCGGTCTAATCGGGGCGCGGCGAGCTCTCGACTCGTCGATCCGCCTCACGCATATCGGCTCATCACCACCCGATGCACATCGCGCGCATCCTCTATCACCTCGCGGCTCAGATCGAGATCCGGCGGCGTGATGATGAACGGATAGACCTGGTCCCCACCGGCCGAGCCATGCGCGCCGACCTGATCGTCGAACGACACGATGTCGTAGCCATCGTAGGCGCCGAACAGCACGATGTCGCCGGAGTTCGGCTGCGAGATGAGATCGCGTACCGCGCGCACGACGTAGCCCGGCGTGCCGAATGGCGCGAGCGGGTTGTCGCCCTCGAGCATGCGCACGACCTCGCTCCCATACTCGATCACGCCGCGCCCACGCGCGCTCTCGAGCTCGATTCCCGCGTCGCTGCGCGTCGCTACGAGCCCGATGCCCGGATGCGCGAGCAGCGCGCGATACAGATGCGCGCGCCGCGGCACGTTCATGATGTCGTCCCGCGAGAGTTGCTCCGTTACATCATCGAAATAGATAAGCGCGAGACACGAGCTGTACGTTACCACCACCTCGTGACGCGCATCGATCCGGTACTTCTCGGGGAAGATAATCTCGCGCAGCCCGTATCTGCTGCGCGTCCAGTCGCGCACGGCGCGCAGCGCTTTCCGCCATCCGCTCTGCCGATGCCGCGACAGCTGTGCGACACTCTCGACGATTCCGGGGCCGACATCGGCGTACTCGCTGTCCTCGCTCGCGCTCGTCAGCACATCCGCATCGAGCGACGACGTCGCCACGCTGTCCGGCCCTCGCGACATGATCCGCGTCACCGTCGTCCCGAGCGACTCCTTGAAGAGCACGCGATAACTCTTCGCCGGAGTCATCCCATGATCCGATAGAATCACGAGATCGTACTGCCTCGGCGCTCCATCGCTGATCATCCGCCAGATCTCCGCGATGCGCGCATCCGTGCGCTTTAGATCGCTCAACGCGCCCGTGCTCGAGGGCCCGAAATGATGCGCGAGCTCGTCATACTGCATGAAGGTGCTGTAGATGACGGGCACGCCGAGCCAGACGTCGAGCACGATCGCCATCGTTTGCAGCTCGCGCATGATGACATTGCTCAGAATTCTCACGAACGGGAAAATTCCCTCGGCGTGCGTCGCGCGACCAGCCAGCTGCGATGCCGCGCGCTCCCATTCCTCCCGCAGCCACTCCGCCACGCTCTGAAACGCCATGCGCAGCACGCGCACCGGATGGATCGCGATGAGCAGGAGCATCCGCGTGCCGCCGAGCCGGCGGTACACCGACATCCGCTCGCGCGTCGCGACGGTGAACGCCACCGTGCGCGCGTCGCCGTCGAGCAGATTCACGTAGCTCGAGCCGTTCGCCAGCGCGCCCGGCGCGTGGATGCGATCGCGGATGTATTGCACGCCGTGCGGCGCGTTGCACGTGATCACCTGTCGCGTAGACTTGTCGAAGAACCGAAATGCGGGAATGCCCGCGTTCTCGCCGTGAAAGATCCCCGCCTGGCAGTACGGCGTCGCGGACGGAAGCCCGCTGAACCATCGGCGAAGGTGAAAGCCATCCTCTCGCAGCAGCCGCTCGATCGTCGGGCAGTACCCGAGCGCGATCGCGCGACGCAGGTCGGCATACGCGAGCGCGTCGATCTGGAGCGCCACGATGCCGCGCCGCCCGTCGCGGGTTCGACTCTCGCGGCGAAATGCGCGATACTTCAGGTCGTAGTACCACCTGAGCATCGGCTCCATGCGGCGGTGCCCCCGCCGATCCACTCTCGGAGGTTGTGTGGAAAGTCCAGCGACATTCGGGCTGCTCGTCGCGTTCTCGGCCGGTTTGCTCAGCTTCCTCTCCCCCTGTGTGCTACCGCTCGTTCCGAGCTACGTCACGTTCATCACTGGGCTGAGTCTCGAAGAGGTGCGCACATCGCGGCGCACGGCGCTCATTCATGCGCTCCTCTTCGTCCTCGGCTTTTCCCTCATATTCATCACGCTCGGCGCTACTGCAAGTGTACTCGGACGCGTGCTCTTCGTCGCCCGCGTCTGGATCGCACGGCTCGGTGGTGCGCTCATCATCGTCTTCGGCCTCTACCTGCTCGGCGTCTTCAACTTCCGCCTGCTGGGGCAGGACAAGCGCGTCTATCTCGCGGACAAGCCGCTTGGCTATCTCGGCACGGTATTCGTGGGGATCGCCTTCGGGGCGGGGTGGACGCCATGCATCGGCCCGATCCTCGGCTCGATCCTCATTTACACCTCGAGCACTGCCGATCTGCATCGCGGCTTGTTGCTCCTCACCGCGTACTCGGCCGGCCTCGCGATCCCGTTCATCGTCGCAGCCCTCGCCATCGACCGCTTCCTCGCGGTCTTCGCGCGTTACCGTGGCGCCATGAAGTGGGTAAATCGCCTTGGCGGCGTCCTGCTGATAAGCGTCGGCTTGCTGCTGATCACCAACTACTTCACGGTGCTCGCCAGCTGGCTCCAGGTGCTGACCCCGGCGGCGATTCGCTCGCGCATTTGAAATTATCTGCGCGAGTACCGATCGTGGAGCCCGCCCTGCGGCGCGCCGGGTTCTCGATCGACGTCCCGATGCCGCCCGCTCCGAGCTCATCGTCAACCCGATAGCGGTCGGCGAGTGCGGATATCAGGCGACCAATGGCATCGGTCATGGGGACTCTCGAGCTGTTCGTGTGCTCATGGACTTAATGGCTGAAACTCCGGATCGCCAGTCTGCCACAGCGCAAAGCTGAACATGTCGGCGACATTTCGGTTCTGCTGCGCACGCGTGGCATCGAGGCCGGTGTGGCCGGCGTCGTAATCCACGCGAAGCAATACCGGCTTGCCGCTCGCGGTCGCGGCTTGCAGACGTGCGGCGAACTTGGCGGGTATCCATGCGGGCACGCGTGGGTCATTGGCGCCGGCGTAGATGATCGTGGCGGGATACTTCGCCCCGTCGGTCACGTGCGCATACGAGCTCATTGCGTACAGCGCCTTAAATCCCTCCGATGTGTGCACGTCGCCGAATTCCGGAACGTTGTCGGGCCCGCTGGCGGTGGTCTGGAAACGCAGCATGTCGGCCGAGGGCACACGGTCGATCGCGACGGCGAATAAATCCGGCCGTTCCTCGATCGCGCGACCGATCAGGATGCCACCCGCACTCTGTGCCATGCCGACCAGCTTCGCCTGCTTCGTATAGCCGTTGTCGACGAGGTACTGTGCGCAGGCGATGAAATCCTTCCAGGTATTCGGCTTCGTCGCCTTGTAGCCACCGAGATGCCAGGCCTCGCCGTATTCGCCGCCGCCGCGCACGTGCGCGAAAGCGAAGATCTGGGCGTGGTCGTACCAGCTCCGCATGGCCGGAAAGTAGAACGGCGAAGTGCCGATGCCATAGGCGCCATAGCCAGTGATAATCGCAGTGTTGCTGCCGTCGAGCTTGACGTTTTTCTTATGGACGATGGACAGCGGCACCAGCGTGCCGTCCCAACTCTTCGCCTTGACTTCGTCGACGGTGAGATCTTCAGGATGGTCGTCGGGGCCGGACGGTTGCAGTCCGTCGTCCGTCAGCTTGCCGGTTCGCGCATCCACGCCGAGATAATCCGGCGAGCGCAAATAGCTGCTGACCAGCAGCGCGACGCCGTCGCCCGCGCCATCCGTTTTGACGTCGGCCACGTTGCCGGCATAGGGAAGCGCCAGCGATTCGGGCTCCGCGCCTTTCGTCAGGCGCAGGCGATGGATGCTGTTTGTGCCCCCGCCGTTGACGCGCCAGTAGATCGCGTCGCGACCGGCATAGACGGCGCTGATGGGAAGGTCGCCCTGTGCCACGGCGATTTCCGGCTTCGAATCAGCGCGTGAGAGATCGAGCTCGAGGATCTGTCCGCGCGGCGCATCCTTGCGGGACAGCCAGTACAGTGTGTTGCCAGTGAGCGCGATGACCGGATAGTCCGCGTTGTCACCGGAAATAAATTCATCGTCGTAACTCGGCGCGATCGAACGCCAAGCGGTCTTGCCGTCGTGGATTGCATCGAGCGGCGCCGAGAAAATGCGCAGGCGCGGATCGGTGCCCGGCGAGATCATCGCAATCGCGTAGGGTGAATCCGGCGACGTGACGATCTCCGGATATTCGACCGGCGTCAGTGCAATCGCTGCGTCGCCGATGCCTTGGCCGAAGATCGCCGGGTCCGCATCGAACGAGCGGCCGAGTACGTGCAGGTATACGCGCTTGTTTTGCCGTTTGGCAGGGGCGGGCGCTCGGGCGGCAGCCTTGTTTTCACGGGAATAGAAGAATGAGCGGCTGTCGACACGCCAGAACGGCGCAAGAATGTCTTCGTCGAGGCGGTCCGCGCTTTCGGTCAGATCCGTGCCGGCCTGCACGTCGAGGATACGCAACACGCTTTCTTCGGAACCACCAGCAGCAATCTGGTAGGCGATGTAGTGCCCGTCCGGCGACGGGCGATAGTCGTGGATGCTCAGATGCGTGCGTTGGTCTGACGACGGTCTCTCCGGATCGATCAGCAATCGGTCCGTGCCGTTGATGCCGTCGCGGACGTAGAGCTTGGGGGATTGCGCTCCCTTCGGCCTGCGCATGGTGTAGAATCGGCCGGCGATGATCTGCAGGGCGGTCACGTCCGCCGGCTCCGACTCATTGAGCTCGGCAATGCGCTCGAGCAACTTCGCGTATCCGGGCAGCGCCTCCAGCGTCGCACGTGTGTAATCGGCCTGCCCCTTCATCCAGCGCTGCATTTCGGGGTCTTTCAGATTCTCCATCCACCTGTAGTTGTCGACGACCTTGGTACCGAAGTAGTCGTCGGTGACCGGGCGCACGGGGGCCTTGGGCGGCATCGTTTGCGCGAGTGCGCCGGATGCGGCGAGCGCTGTCGTCAGCAAACCGTAAGCAATTTTTTGGAAGCGACGCATGGTTTTCTTCCTCGGTGCGCTCGATTGCGGTTCAATGCTTCGGCTAAAAATCCGGATTGCCGGTTTGCCACAAGATGAATCTCCACTGCGTTCGCCACGGCCGCCTCGACGCGACAGAACACTCGGCGCGATAGAACAAAGGATTGCCGCGCCCCTAGAGCCGGAGCGCGGCACTTC
>JALYSW010000379.1 GCA_030854615.1 Gemmatimonadota bacterium | reverse complement strand
CGACGACCGTGCGCGTGACTGGCCCGTTCGCGTCGCACGCGTCGCGCGCGTGGGGAGCCGGCGTTGCGCTCGTGGGGGACGCGGCGGATTTCTTCGACCCCTTCACCGGCGAGGGGATCTACGCGGCACTGCGCGGGGGCGAGCTCCTCGCTCCCTTCGCGCTGGAGTCGCTCGCCGCCGACCGCCCCCGCGATGCCGACGCGGCGCTGCGCGCGTACGACCGCGCGAGGCGGAAGGCCTTCCGCGGCAAGTGGGCGATCGAGCGACTCGTCGCGCTCGCGGTCGGCGCACCGGCGCTCCTCGACCGCGCCGCCTCGACCCTCGAAGCGAGCCCCGCCATGGCGGATCTCTTCGTCGGTGTCGCCGGTGACTTCGTCCCCGCGCGCGAAGTGCTTCGCCCGGGCTATCTCGCGAAGCTGATCTTCGGCAACGTTCTGAGATCCCGGAACTCCCCGCTACCACAGTCGCCGTAGTTATGCCGCTCTCGACGATCGACCCAGCCACCTTCCGCAGCGTGCTCGGCCGCTTCGCCAGCGGCGTCACCGTCGTCACCGTGCGCGATGTCCAGCACTTCGATCACGGCATGACAGTCACCGCCTTCTGCTCGGTGAGTCTCGAGCCGCCACTCGTGCAGGTGTGCATCGGGAAGGCCGCCTCGCTTCACTCCGTGCTCGGAACCGGGAATACAGCATCGCAGTTCGCGGTCAACATCCTGAACTCGAATCAGGAGCCGCTCGCCAGACGCTTCGCCGAGGAGCACCCGGACCGCTTCGACGGCGTCGGCTTTACCCGGGGCGTCACGGGCGCGCCGATCCTCGACGACTGTCTCGACGTCATCGAGTGTGAGGTGCTGAGCCGCCATGCCGCCGGCGATCACACGATCGTCATCGGCACCGTCATCGCGACGGCCGCGAGCGAAGGGCGGCCGCTGCTCTACTATCGCGGCGGCTACGCGACGCTGGAGCGCTGACGCCGCGATGAGCTCCCTCCTTACACCGGAGCGCCGGCGCGGCTACGAGATTCTCGACGATCCGACCGTCGACGACACGCTGCGCGCGCGCTCGCACGCGGACGTCGCGCGCGCGAATACGATTTTCGGCGGCTCGCGCGCCGTGCAGGTGGAGCTCGCGGCGGCGCTCGAGTCCACGAAGTCGCGCTCGCTCTCGCTGCTCGATGTCGGCACCGGGAGCGGTGACATCCCCTCCGACGTGCGCGAGACGTGGCGCGCCCGCGGGATGACGATTACCGCGTTCGGTCTCGACATCAGCTTTTCCCTCCTGCGCGATACGCGCGACAGCGGGCTCGTTCCGATCTGCGCCGACGCGCTCTCGCTCCCGATCGCGTCGAAGAGCGTCGACATCGTGATCTGCTCGCAGACACTCCACCACTTCGAGGCTGCAGACGCCATCGCCGTGCTGCGCGAGCTCGATCGCGTCGCACGCGTGCGCGTCATCGTCAGCGACCTTCGGCGCAGCTGGCTCGCGGCCGCAGGTATCTGGCTCGCCTCGTATCCGCTCGGCTTCCATCCTGTAAGCCGCCACGACGGCGTTGTCTCGGTGCTGCGGGGCTTTACCCCCGATGAGCTCACTCAGCTCGTGCATCGCGCAACGGCCCAGCCCGCCGTCGCTCGTCGCCACCTCGGCTTTCGCACGACGGCCTCCTGGCTTCCGGGATCGCTCACCACATGACAGTTGCCGCTCGCCCCACTATCGCCCCATTCGACCTCGGCGCGATGCCGGAAAAGCGTCGCATGCGTACCGTAGACGAGCTGCTCGTCCGCGCCCCGCTGCGTCGCATCTTCGAGTTCGCTCGCGAGGTCGACCGCTGGCCCGAGCACCTGCCACACTACCGGTGGGTGCGATTCCGAAAGCGCGCGAGCGACGGCGGCGGTGTCGTCGAGATGGCGGCGTGGCGACCGTTCGGTTCCGTCCGCTGGCCAACCTGGTGGCTGTCAGAAATGTCAGTTAGCGAGACCGAGCCAAACGTGCGCTTCCGCCATATCGCGGGTATCACGAAGGGAATGGAAGTCGAATGGAGCTTTGCACCGGAGGGCGATGCGACGCGAGTACGCATCGTGCACTTGTGGAATGGACCGGGATGGCCGTTGGTCGGCGTCGCCGCCGCGAAGGCCATCATTGGGCCTGTGTTCGTTCATGGGATCGCGTCGCGCACGCTGGCAGGACTCGCAGCGGTGGCCGAGCGTGGTCCCGGCACTTCGAGAGGGTAGCAGCATGACGGAAAGACGTCGGGTCGTAATCACTGGAGTGGGTGCCATCACGCCCATTGGCCTCGCGGCCGATGGGCTGTGGGAGGGGCTGCGCGCGCAGCGGTCGAAGGTGCGCGAGATCACGCGCTTCGATTCGTCGCTCTTTCGCAGCCGTCTCGCCGCGCAGGTGGACGACTTCGTTCCCGGCGACTTCCTCGAGGCCAAGCGCACGAAGCGACTTGATCGCTTCGGGCAATTCTCCGTCGCTGCCGCACGACTGGCCCTAGAAGATTCCGAGATCAACCTCGCCGCAGAGGATCGCGAGCGCATCGGCGCGATGATGGGCACGGCGCTCGGCGGCGTTGGCTACGCCGAGGAGCAGTGCAGCGTGTTTTATACGGGGAGTGTGAAGGACGTGGATCCCGCGCTCGCACTCATGGTGTTCGGCGGCGCGTCGAGCTGCAACATCGCCATCGAGTTTGGCGTGATGGGCCCGAACTCCACCAACGCGATGAGCTGCGCGTCCGGGACGATCGCGATCGGCGAGGCGTTCCGGCAGGTGCGCGACGGCTACGCGGATGTGATGCTGGGCGGTGGCGCCGAGGCGCCGCTATATCCGCTGTGCTACGGCGCGTTCGCGTTGATTCGCGCGATGAGCACGCGCAACGACGATCCATGCACGGCGTCGCGCCCGTTCGACAAGGATCGCGACGGCTTCGTGATGGGCGAGGGTGCGAGTGTCCTCGTGCTCGAGGAGCGGTCGCGGGCGATTGCGCGCGGGGCGAAGATCTACGGCGAGATCGCGGGCTTCGGCATGTCGAACGACGCGTACCACATGACGGCGCCGCGCCCCGACGGCACGCAGGCGGCGCGCTCGATGCGCCGCGCTTTGGAAGATGCGGGGGTGAGTGCGAGCGAGGTGGGCTACGTGAATGCGCACGGGAGCTCCACACCGCTCAACGACAGCACGGAGACGCTCGCGATCAAGCAGGTGTTCGGCGAGCGTGCGTACTCGATTCCGGTCAGCGGCACGAAGGGCTACTACGGCCACGCGCTCGGCGCGAGCGGCGCGATCGAGGCGGGGATCTGCGCGCTGGCGATGACCAACGACTGGCTGCCGCCGACGGTGAATCTCGCGAATGCGGACGAGGCGTGCGACCTCTCCTACATCAAGCGCGATGGGATCAAGTCGTGTCCCGAGGTCATTCTGTCGAACTCGTTCGGCTTTGGCGGGATCAACGCGGCGTTGGTGTTTAAGCGAAGCAACTGAAGAAGCCGACGCGGGATGGTAAATTCCGTGTCGATGCCAGGCACTGACCTCCCCGAAGCGGGCTCGCTCACGACGAAGGAAGAAGATCTGCTCGCCCGGGAAACCGAGCGTCGCCGCACGTTCGCCATCATCAGTCATCCGGACGCCGGAAAGACCACGCTCACCGAAAAGCTGCTGCTCTACGGTGGCGCGATCCATCTGGCCGGATCGGTCAAGTCGCGGCGCGCCGAGCGGCATGCGACGAGCGACTGGATGGAGCTGGAGCGGCAGCGCGGAATCTCGGTGACGTCGAGCGTGCTGCAGTTCGACTACCAGGGCTTCCGGATCAATCTCCTCGACACGCCCGGCCACGAGGACTTTTCCGAGGATACGTATCGCACGCTGATGGCGGCGGACAGCGCGGTGATGCTGCTCGACAACCGACGCGGAGTGGAGGATCGCACGCGGCAGCTGTTCGCGGTGTGCAAGCGGCGGAGGATGCCGATCTTCACGTTCGTGAACAAGTGCGACCGCGCTGGTGAGGATCCGCTCAAGCTGATCAGCGACGTCGAGGCCGACCTCGGTATCGGCTGCTATCCGGTGACGTGGCCCATCTATCGGGACAGCATCTTCGCGGGTGTGTACGACCGGCGGCGGAAGCGCGTCGAGATGTTCCAGCGCGGGCTCGACCACGGCGCGAAGATGACCGAGGCGCAGAGCTCGGAGCTCGACGATCCCGCGCTCATCGCGATGCTCGGCGAGGATGCGCACGCGCGGCTGGTGCAGGAGATCGGGCTGCTCGATGCGGCGGGACACGAGTTCGATCACGCGGCGCTGCTCACGGGCGAGCTGTCGCCGGTGTTCTTCGGGAGCGCGCTCACGAATTTCGGCGTCGAGCCCTTCCTCGCGGAGTTTCTCGATCTCGCGCCGTCGCCGTCGCCGCACGAGTCGACGAAGGGGACCGTGGAGCCGACCGATCCAGAGTTCTCGGGCTTCGTCTTCAAGATCCAGGCGAACATGGATCCTCGGCATCGCGACCGGATCGCGTTTGTGCGCGTGTGCTCCGGGCGCTTCGAGGCGGGGATGCAGGTGAAGCTCGGACGCACGGGGAAGATCGTGCGGTTGCCGGCGCCGCAGCAGTTTCTCGCGCGCGAGCGGAGCGCGGTGGAAGAGGCGT
>JALYSW010000368.1 GCA_030854615.1 Gemmatimonadota bacterium | reverse complement strand
GATGATCGTCCAGGCGGTCACGCATGAGCTGCGTCATTGGGCGCAAGTGGCGACGTTCATGCGCTTGGACGGTCGTCAGTCCGGTGTCCATGATTTTTTGGTGAGCCCGGTTTTCGACGTGCAAGCTCCCGGGAGCGGTACGTAGGCGCGATTCGTTAGGCTGACAATAAAGGTCGTGTGAGGAGAATCATGAGCAAGGTATTCGTCAACATTGGACTGAGCCTCGATGGCTACATGGCGCCGGAAGGAATGACCATGGAGAATTTTGAGTACAAGAACTGGGGCGCCAAGTGGGGTGCGCTGATGGCCTGGATCCTCAATCAGCAGTACTTCCGCGAGAACCTCAAGCTCGGACCAGGCGGAGAGACTGGCCCGGTCAATGACCTGATTCGCAGCACCACGGAGCGCATTGGTGCCAACATTATGGGCAAGCGAATGTTCGACCAAGGCGAGCGCGCATGGCCAGAGGAGGCTCCGTTTCACGTACCGGTGTACGTTCTTACCCATGAGAAACGCGAGCCCTGGGCGCGCCCGGGTCGGACGACTTTCTACTTCATCAATGAAGGGCCTGAGCGTGCGCTCGAGGTGGCTCGGGAATCCGCAGGCAATCGTGATATTCGTATTGCGGGTGGAGCGAATGTGATCCAGCAGTATCTGAACCTGGGTGTCGTCGACGAGTTGGAGATCGCCTTGGCACCTGTGTTGTTCGGCGGCGGGCGTCGTCTCTTCGAGAACCTCGGCGATCCCGGACCGCAGTTTCGCATTGATAAAGTTCTTGATGGTCCAGCCGCCACGCACTTGCGCTATGTACGTCAGTAAGAAGCGCCGCGCGCTCGAGACGGCGGCTCACTCGCGCACGCTCCGCCGTGATCCGGAGACCGCGTGATGAGTGCCCCCCAGTCTGACAGCATCCTTCCCGGTATCCTGATTGTGCTCGTCATGCTCCCCGTCCTCTACGGCATCGGGCGTGCGGGCACCGCGTTCGGGGACGTCTGGAGCGCCTACCTGCTCGCGCCGCTCGCGCCCATGGTTGGTGGGCACGTCGAGCGGAGCCGAAGACGTCTCGTGGGCACGTATGAGGGGTGGCCGGTGCACGTGTCCTTCGAGCAGCGAAGTGCGGGAACGCTCGGTGGCGCATCATCCAGCACGTCGCGCATGAACGCGTTCAGTATCGCGATCCCGGAGCTGCCGGGCGGCGCGGACTGGCAGCTCCAGTTTCACGTCACCGGATTGCTGGGGCAGGGGGCGCGAGAGCTCGGATTCGGAATGAGTGACGAGCCCTTGCGCCGCCGCCTCGACGACGCGGGCGTTATCGCCGAGGTGGGCGCCGTGAGCAGTCCCACGCTCTCGTACGTGACCGCAAGGTACGTGACGCGCACGCGGACGCTCACGTACACCGACGACGTCTCGCCCTCGGACGTCCCCAGCAACGAGCGCTTCGCGGTGCACCTCGCACTCGTGGCGCGTCTCGCGGTGCTCAATACTCGCGTCAACGCAACGTAGCCATAGTCCACGAATCCTCAACTTCCGATAGCGATATCGTGGGCCCCGTGAGGCTCATCGGAAATCCGTGTTAGTGATCATAGCTGACGATGCGTGCGATTTGCCAACCGGTTGCCGTGCGTCGCCAGACATGCGTGAACTTGAACGTGCCGCACTCCTGGCGTCCGTTCTCACGATGACAAAATTGGTGCATGCCGACTTCAATCGCGCCGTAGTCAGGAATGGGATACACCTCGATCGCACCAACGAGAGTCCGTCGAATATCGGGGCTTTTGGTGAAGGTGCTCCTGAGCCCCACCATCACTTGTGCCCACGTCTGAAGTCCCCCCGTGTCGTGGTAGAACTCGAGATCGGGCGCGAAGTAGCGGCCGAGTTGGTCAGCATCGTGCGCATTGTATGCGGCGAAGATGCTGGAGTCGGCACGTTCGATCTCGTGTCGAAGCGCGGCCGGCGGTATCGCCGTTGCCCGTTGGCCCGAGAGCGGGGTCGCACAGGCGACGCTGGCAACGAGGCAGAGCGTGGCGAGTGAAGTGGTGCGAGGCACGTGCGTTACGTTGGCAACGAGTATGGAGGAGGGATTCGGTGGCCGTACGACCCACGCCAAGCCAGGGTTTCGAACCCCCGCGGCCGATCCGGCGCCGCGCCTTCTAACCTCGCCTTGCTGCAGACAGGACCCTCAAGGACTGCCAGCTCGCTCGCTGCGCTCGCTGGTGGCATCGTGGTGAAGAGCCCTGCTGCAGTGTAGGCGTTAGCGCGCGACGCGCCGGCGACAGTCGCGCTTTCCGACTTCCGGGTTCGTCGATGCTTCTACCAACGTTCGTGCCAGCGCGTGTTAGGGCGCAGCATGTAACCATGGAGCACGCTTGCCGCGTCGAAGTATCCTCCCACCACCACACGGCGGACGTTGATCCCAAAGGAGCCTGTGCCCAGGGCGCCGGGGAAGTCGATCGTCGTGAGGCGTCCGTCGCTTAACACGAAGCCGTGTTCGTTGGTCTGGCCCGTGAAACACGGACTGGCGTCGCAGTACTGGCCGACGATGTCGCCGCGCACGTTGATGCCGCCTGTGTCCTCGTTGAGAAGCTTGCCGTTTGGGAGCGCGAAGGTGGTGAACGCACCGTTCCTGAACTGGAACAGTTCCACGCTACCGCCCGCGACTCCGAAGCCGCCCACCGTCTGCCCGCGGTCGTTGATTTTCCAGGCGTTCGTCTCGTTCGACCCAGGGACATCGAGGATCGTGTACTGGCCGTCGCGGAGGAGGAAGCCGTGGAAGTCACCGTTGCCGGGCGCGCGGCACGGGGCGCGCGTGCAGAAGCGCCCAACGATTTCGCCGCGGTCGTTGATGCCTAGCGCGTTGGTGAAGATCGAGCCCGGCGGGTCGAAGCTGGTAAACGTGCCGCGCCGAAGCAGGTAACCGTGTCGGATCGCCGGCGCGGCTGGCAGGGTATACCACCCCACGATGTCGCCGCGGTTGTTGATCGCGCCGGCTGCCGTGAACCCGGCAGCAGGAAAGTCGATCGTCGTGAGCTTGCCTGTCCGACTGCGAACGAAGCCGTGCGTCACGCCGGCACTCGCGTAGCGACCGACGGCCACGCCCCAGTCGTTGATAGCGAACGCTACGGTGGCCGTCGCGCCAGGAACATCGATCGTTGTGAACCTCCCTGCCGCGACTGGGCCATGCGAGCGATCGGCAGCCACACCGGCCACATCCGCAGGCGCCGCCTGGCGCATACGTGCTTCGGGCGCGGTGCTGTCCGAACAGGCATTGATCATCCCCGCCGCAGCGAAAGCGGCGAGCAATGGCAGGGGGAAGGACCGTCTCATCGGGAAATCTCCTGTTTGCGTTTGACCGACAATGTGCGGAGCGGCGCTCACCCGGCAGTCAGAGTTTGATCAGCGTTCTCTCAGGATTTATTCCGACTAGCGCTTTCTTGCCGGAAACCCGAAGCGGCCGTACGTTGGTTCGTGCTTTTTCCCTCCGGCGAGACGATCGCGCCGCCAAGATTCCGGCTTCGGACCTTCGGAACGCTTCGACTCGTCGGGCTGGCGGACGAGACGATTCCGGGCGAGTCGGGACACCAGCGTCGCAGACTGGCGCTCCTCGCCGTGCTCGCGGCTTCGGGCGACGACGGTCGCAGCCGCGATAAGCTTTTGGGACTGTTCTGGCCTGAGGTGCCGCAGGCGCGCGCGCGACACTCACTCGGGCAGATGTTGTATGCCATCCGGATGTCGCTCGATAAGGACGTGTTCACCGGTGTGGATCCAATCCGCCTGAATGCCGACTTGCTGGGCAGCGACGTTGGCGACTTTACGGATGCGCTCGCGGTTGGTGACCTCGAAGCGGCGGTCGAACGGTATGGCGGCAGCTTTCTCGACGGGTTCTATCTCAGCGACGCTCCTGAATTCGAGCGGTGGCTGGACGCCGAGCGGACGCGCGTAGAACGCAGCTATACGGACGCCCTCGAGCGGCTGGCGAAACGCGCGGAAGGCGCGAACGATTCGGCAGCGGGCGCGCGATGGCGACAAAAATTGATCGAAACGGATCCGCTCAGCAGCAAGCATGCGATCGGTCTGATTCGCGCTCTGGTGGACAGTGGAGATCACGCGTCCGCACTGAAATACGCGGAGCGCTACGAGGCGATCCTGGGACAGGAGCTCGGGACGAGCGTCGGTCATGCCGTGGCGGAGCTTGTGGCCGAAGTACGCGCGCGGGAAAAAACGGAGTCGGTGGTCACGCACGCTGCTGTACGGGCCCAGGAGACACAGCGGCCGGCGAATTCGCCCGAGCCGACTGCACGCGAGCACGGTGACGCAGGCCAGAGCGATCCGGCTCGAGTCGCAGTCCGACCGACAACGGGTCGCCGCATCCTGCGACGAAGTATGGCCCCGCGGTATGGTGTCACCGCATTTGCACTGGCAGCGCTAGCGGTGCTGGTCGTCGTTGGCTCGTGGCTACGGCCGCGGGCGGCGCCCGCTCACGGGTCCGCCGTTGCAACTTCCAGTATTGCTGTGCTGCCCCTCGCGAACGTGGGCGGTGATCCCCGGGACGCGGCCCTGGTGGACGGACTCACCGAGGAACTGATGGGGGTGATTTCAAGGATCCATAGGCTGAGGGTCGTCGCGCGGACGTCAGCCTTCGTCTTCAGAAACAGCGGCCTCGACGTACGTCGCATCGCAGATAGCCTGCGCGTTGCAAACATTCTCGAGGGCAGCGTGCAGAGGGTCGGCGAGAGCGTTCGTGTTCAGGTGCGGCTGGTTGACGCGCGCGACGGTTCCACTCGCTGGTCGGAAACCTATGACCGCGAGCTGAAGGACATCTTCGCTGTTCAGAGCGAGATTGCCACGGCGGTGGCCGAACAGCTGGACCTTCAGATCGGGACCGAGGGAGTGGTGCCGCGACGGCGACCGCCGCAGAACCTCGCCGCGTACGAGCTGGATCTTCGCGGCAGCGATCCTGCCCTGCTGAGAAGCGACAGCGGTGCGCGAGTGGGCGTGCAGTATTTTCGACAGGCTATCGCGCTCGATCCGACGTACGCGTCCGCGTATGCGAGACTGGCCCGGATGTATCTCAGACTCCTCATCGGCCTGCGGGCGGGGACTTCCTCGCGTGAGCTCTACGCGTTCGCCGAGAACGCAGCGCGAAGAGGTGTGGCTCTGGACGATTCGTCAGCCGAAACGCACGCCGCGCTTGGTGAGATGCTGATGGCGCGGTACGATCTTGCCGGAGCGAAGCGGGAGCTGACACGTGCGGCCGCCATCGATCCATCCGATTCTCGAACGCGGCGATCGCTGGCGACGCTCGACTACTGGATAAGGCGGCCGGCCGATGCGCTCGTCGAGGCGGATCGCGCGGTGGAAAACGATCCGCTCTCGACGAGCGCGAACGCCGAGCTGGCACGGGCGCTGTGCGCGAACAACGAATCTGCGCAGGGTCTGGCGCGTCTCAAGCGCGTAGAGGCGGTACGCCCGGCGTTGCTGAGGATCCCGCTGTACACGGGCTTGTGCCGCGCGATGCAGCAGGGCTGGACGGCAGCCGTCGCGGCGATGCGTCAGTCCCGAGAGTATCGCGGTCGGGGGTTCCTCGGCTATGCGCTCGCGCGCGCAGGCGAGCGGCAGCAGGCGGTCGCCATCCTCACGGACCTCATCGATCATTCTGAGAGCACCCACCAGCGCGTTCGAGGTCGCGGTCGTATATGCCGGGCTGGGTGAGCATGATAGTGCCTTCAAGTGGCTCAATCGATCGATAGACGATCTCTCGTTGGCGCCCGAGATCATGCTGCCGCTGTTCAACGATCTGCATTCCGATCCCCGTTTCGTGCAGCTCCTCGGTCGGATCGGCATTTCAGGACGGGGGTGACCGTCGCAGCATCCACCCGTACAGCCACACGGCATCAGAGTAGAAGGATCATTTCTCTGCGTGATCGTCGGTATCTATACAGTTGCAGCGCGTGGGATTTTCGCTCTTAACGGGTAGCGACCATGACCGCTTGAAGTGGCAGGACATCGCGACACCGGCGAGACGTCGCGCGAGTCACGATAGCGCCGGCCGCATTCGAACCGCCGCCTTCAACTCAAGCGTTCAACAAAGTCCGGGACATCGCGCACGACAGCTGACCCGGCATGTTCCTCATCGCGCCACGGATCGCGCGGCGTTCCATGCCGAACGCGAGGACGTATCTCCGGCCGCTGTCCCGCACCGGGGGGGTTCGTGAGCGAACCACCCGGCGCGGCACTGACAGAGACTGCACCTATGTCGGAGGTGCCACACAGCTGACAGCTGATCAAAGCGATTTCAGATATTCCACAAGATCAACGCGCTGGGCGTCAATCAACGCAGGGTTGAGTTCTTTCGAGGCGTTGTACCGGTTCACCACGCACGCCAGATCCTGTCTCACTGGATCTTTTGCGCCGGCCAGGCTGCCGATTTCGGATCCATCCATGCACTTGCCGGTCTTGGCGTTCAATGCGCCTGAGCCGTCATGGAAATACGGAGGGTGCATCCAGATGCCCTTGAGCGGTGTGGTGCGCCATTGCTTCGTCGCCGAGAAGTTGATGTAGCTCTTGTCGAGCGCGACGCTGGCGCTGGCCGGGTGGAGGCCAACAGTGTTCACATCGGTGAACGACGACCCACTGTGACAGCTCGAGCATTTCGCTTGACCTTCGAAAATGGCCTTGCCGCGGGCGACGGCCTGGTTGTCGAGGTCAGGCGCAAACGCCCCATTTTGTGCCGTCCAGGCGAAGTGCCGGCGCCGCAATGGACCATTGATAGGCCTCCAGCTGCGGCAGAAGGGCGGTGACGAGATCGTCTCCCACACGGTGATCCACGTGAAGCGGTTTGCCGTTGATAATGAGCCGATCGTCAACGAACGTGCCGTGACCGTGCATTTGCATGACCCCGACATAGCGGTTCCAGTAGGACACGGGGCCCGCCGGTTCGTGGTCGGTATCGCCGTCGCCCGTAAAGATGGCCTTGCTCAACTTCACCAAACCGAAAGCCGGCGGAATGACTACCGGAATTCCGCCGGCTGCCTTGTACGCCCTGATGTTTGCGTCGATATCGGGTTTGACCGCAGGATTGCTGCCCGGATCGGTGTTCACATTGATGCGCGGATCGTAAAAGCCAGGCCCGTGCAACTTTGCCCATGACGCGTATTCGGCTTTCTGTCCTGGCGTGAGTGCCGGCGACAGCGAAATGATGGTCCCCGGTAGCAAATCGCGATTGGGCCAACCGTCCAGGCGGTTCCCAACAATGCCCGCGAGCTTGATTGTGGCACCTCCTCTACCGGGTGCCGTGACCTGCAGATCCCTGGAGACCGTGGAATGACACAGCGCGCACGTGATACCGACGCGATCCAGGTGCAGCTTGCCGTCCGCTCCCTTGCTGACCTGTCCCTTCACGCCAACCACTGCATTCAAACTCAACAACGCGAGCGTCGTTTGCGGATTATCAAGCGGGATGGTGCCGTCTACGACGCCTTTGACGACCTCCGCCGGTAACGACGCGGCGTCGATTTTCAGGCCGACCGATGCAGCGGTGAGTGGATCCACCGCCGATTCGATCACCGTGTTCATCTTCAACGCGTCGGTCCAGAACGTCTCGTCGCCAAACGTCTCGAAGCGGAAAGTTTGTTGACCCGCGGCGACCACCTGCGGATCGAGCGGCAGTTGCGGCACTTGGCTGACTGCGGCGGGTCCTGCGTGGCCGGAGCCGCCGCAACCGGCAACGCTCACACAGAGCGCGACGGCCAGCGTCACCGGCAACCAACTTTTGCGTATGAAGGTGTTCATCGGATTTCCTGTCGTTTCGTGAACGTCTCGATTCCCAATGAGCAGTTTGGAATAGAGCATCGTACCGAAGCGAAACGACCACCGCTTCCAGCTTTTTTAGGTCGACGTGCCAGCTCACGGTTCAGGCCGGCGCCCCGGCTATGCGCAAATCCTGGCCACTCGAACGGCGCGCCTGGGCTTGCCCAATCCAGCCCTGAAGGCAGACGGCGAAACGCCGAAGTGCGACTTGAAGGCGGTGCTGAAATGCGAGTGGCTGGAAAAGCCGAGGTCGAGGGCCAACCGTGAGAGGTCTTGACAGCTTGGCAGATCGACGAGCGCGCGGTTGAGTCGCAGTCGCATGCGGTAGCGACAGAGCGGCATGCCTTCCGACCGCGTGAAGGCGTCAGTGAGGTAAGCGCTGGACACCTGAACTTCGTGTGCGATCTCGTCGAGCGAGATGGGTTGATCCGCACGTTCATGCAGGAGCTGCTTTGCCAAGTCGACAACGTGCGGCGGCGAGGCTCGAACAACCTTTTGCGTTGGCCCCAGCGCTTCGCCAAGCAAGGCGATCATCAACTCGTCGCTGGCCAACGGATCATTGACCGAGGCCTCGAGCCGCAGCAGGCGGTGATTGCGCATGTTCATGCGTGGCATCGTCGGTTTCGCGACACTATGGAACGCCGGATGCCATGATGGCTCGTCGTGCCCGCACAGTTCCTGTAGCAGGGACAGGCGCGGCGTGATGATGATGCTGTCATGCCCGCCGCCCGCAACGTGCGCGTCGACATAGTCTTCGCCCGCACCAACGAAAAGCACTTTGGTCGCATCCAGGAACACGGTCTTGGCGCCGACGTGCCACTCGAAAGCGCCCGCATAGGGCAAGACGAACTGGTATTCGGCAGAGTGTCCGTGCGGTGCCGGGCAGTCGCCAGGCGCGCTGAAATCCTCGATACGTCCCTGCACGCTTGCATGCAGGGTTCGGCGGCGAAGGCCTGTCACCGGCATGACTGCAACCATTCTCTCGGGATAGGAATTTCGATCAGGGGCGCGGGAGGATGTCGCGAGACTGCGCGTGGCGCAAGGGTGGTGGCGCGGGCGGTGGCCGGGACATCCGCGCCATGCTGCCCAACGAACGCTGTACAGTCGGGCGATTTGGGATTGTGCATGCTCCGCATGCGCTCTTCTTTGACTCTCCCAAAGTCCGGTTGGATCAACCAAACGCTGGAGGCGCAGCTTATGATTGAGAGGTGCCCACCCTTCGGCGGTTCGCGCAGGTTCTCGTGCTGGCCGCAGTCGTCAGCGCGCTGTATTTCGGCTATCGGCGATTCACGTCACGTCCGCCGCTGGTTGAGGTGACAGACGTTCGGACCGAGGACGTCGCGCGGGTGCTCGCAGTGACAGGACGCATCAAACCGCGGCTGTCGACGATCGTGAGGCCCCTGATTTCCGGAACGATTCTCACGCTCACGCGATCAGAGGGATCGGTGGTCCGCCGCGGCGACATTCTGGCGACGCTTGACGCACAGACATCGCGCACGGCAATCGACCAGGCGAGCGCACAGCTACGGTCGCGGCGCGCAGATGTTGAGCAGCAGACACGGGATTACGCGCGCACACGTCGGCTCGTCGACGCCGGCGCCGTGGCACCGCGCGAGGCCGAGGTGGCACGGTCGACACTCGATGCGGCTCGCGAATCGGTGCGTCAGCTCGAAGCGCTGGTGCGCGAGTCGCAATCGCGCCTGCGCGACTTCACACTCGTGTCGCCCATCGACGGATACGTCCTGGCACGACCAATCGACCCGGGGCAGAACGTATCTCCCACGACCGTAGTATACGAGTTGGCCACGGCCGCCGGGGCCGGAATCGAGGTGGAGATCGACGAGCAGTTTCTGTCCGAGCTCCGCGTGGGACTCGAGGCGACTGTTTCGCCCCTCACCGGCGCGCGTCGCGAGTACGCAGCGCGCATCACCAGCATCGGCCGCCGCGTGAGTGAGACCAGTGGCGCAGTCCCGGTGCAACTGGAATTCGTTGGCGAGGCGCCGCATCTCCCCGCCGGGCTGTCCGTTGACGTGAACCTGGTCGTCGCACGACATCAGGGCGCGACGACCGTGTCGCGTGAAGCGCTGGCAGGAATGGGCGTGGACCCATACGTCATGCTGGTACGGAACGACACGCTGGTGCGCCGGCCGTTGCAGGTGATTGACTGGCCGTCGCCCCGCATCGTGGTGCTCAGCGGCCTTCGCGCGGGCGACCGGGTGGTGGTTACACCCCGGCTCGTGCGAGCTGGCATGGCGGTCCGAACGAGGCCTGCAGCCAATGCCTTTTGAATTCACGGTTGCGCTGCGTTACCTCCGCAGCGGCCGGTTGCAAACTGCCCTGATCTTTTCTGGTGTCGCGGTGGGCATCGTGGTGTTCACGTTCATGGCTGCGCTCATCAACGGTCTCGCAGCGACGCTCACCAACGATGTCATCGGCAATATTGCGCATGTGCGTCTCGAACCAGCGCCGCTCATCCCGCGTCAGCTTGGCGAGATTGCCGGATTGCGCACGCTGCTCGTGGTGCAACGCGGCAACGAGCCGCGCGCGGCGATCAACGGGTGGCGGGAGTTCGTCGAAACCGCCGAAAAGATTTCCGGCGTGAAAAGCGTCGTCGCGTCAGTCGCCGGATCGGGATTCGTACAGCGAGGCGAGAAAATCGCGCCGGTCAGTGTCACGGGCTACGAGCCGGGCAAGGAAAGTGAAATGATCGACCTCGCGGCGGGCATCACGCGCGGATCGTCGGCGCTTGCATCGGGCGAAGTGCTCATCGGGGTCACATTGGCCCAAGACTTTGGCGTCACCACCGGGCAACGCCTGCGTATCCGCAGCGACCGCGGCCGCGAGCGTGTGCTCCTGATTCGCGGCATCTTCGATGTCGGCAATGCGGTCGTCAACGAACGTGCGGTATTCACCGATCTGTCCACGGCGCAAGGTTTGTTCGAACTCGGGGGCGCGGTTTCACGCATTGAGGTGAAGCTGGTCGACGTATTCTCGGCCCCGAAAGTAGCGGCGCGGTTGAACGCGCTGACCGGACTCGATGCGGTGGACTGGATCTCGGAAAACGCTCGGCTTCAGGAGGCCCTGCGGGCACAGGGCAGCACCGGCGACGTCGTGAAGTTTTTTGCCGTCCTGCTCATCCTCATTGCGGTGGCAAGTCAGTTGTTGCTGTCGGTGCTTCGCCGCCGCGCCGAAATCGGGATCATGCGAAGCATGGGCGTGTCGCGCGCATCAGTGACGACGATCTTCGTTACGCAAGGATTTCTCATCGGGCTGCTGGGCTCCGCGCTTGGGGCGGGACTCGGCTACGCTTTTGCCCGGGCGGTGGTGCTTGTCACCCTGCGCCCGGACGGCACCAGCGGACTCCCGGTCGATCCCGCGCTTGGCGAGTATTGGTTTGCCATCAGCATCGCGACGGTGGCGGCCACGCTGGCGGCCGTGCTCCCCGCGCGTATCGCGAGCGGCGTCGACCCCGCCGAGGTCATCCAGCAATGAGTGACGTCGTACTCCGCACCTCAGCGCTCACCAAGTCGTTTCGGGACGGCGACGTCGAAACGAAGGTGCTGAAGGGAATCGACCTTGAATTCCGGCGTGGCGAGTTCGTGGCGCTCATGGGACCATCCGGAAGCGGAAAGAGCACGCTGCTCACCATTCTCGGAACGTTGCTCAAAGCTACCAGTGGCGAGGTGGAGCTGGTGGGCAACCGGCTCAGCGCACTGGACGATCGTGATGTCACGCGCTTTCGCAATCAGCACATTGGGTTTGTCTTCCAGTTTCATCACCTGCTGCCCGATTTCACGGCGCTCGAGAACGTTCTGTTTCCGTCACTACCGCGCCGAAGCGCCGATTCCGGCCCCGAGCGCAAGCGCGCAATGGAGTTGCTGCAGCGAGTTGGTTTGTCCGACCGCATGAATTTCCGGGCAACCAAACTCTCCGGCGGGCAGAAACAGCGCGTCGCGGTTGCGCGCGCGTTGATGAATGCTCCCGATGTCGTCCTCGCCGACGAGCCCACGGGGAACCTCGACCGCGCGACGGGAACATTGGTGTTGGATTTGATGCGCGAACTCTGCGACGAACTGGGCACGTTCTTTCTGGTCAGCACGCATGATGAAGCGATTGGCGCGCGAAGTGATCGCGTGATTCACATTCTCGATGGGCGCGTGGTGCCGTACGGGACGGAGGTCGCGCTACCTGTGGCGACGTGAAATGCGGCATTGAGGAGTGACGCCTGCGTTGACCAAGCGGTCCAGCCACGCGCCTGCAGGATTCGCGGCTTTCCCCGATTCCTGCTGGACGCCGGATTCATAAAGGCCGAGATCAAAGCTTATTGGCAGCCCACTACTACAGCGCCGCCGCGGCCCGCTTCGCGATCGCAACGAGCCGTGTGCGCGCAGCGGGCGTGGTCGCACTGCACATGACGAGCACGGAGACGTTCCCTTTGAAGAAGTGAAATTGGCTGCCGTCCACTCCAGTCTTCGCCTTGCCCGTGTCCCACGGGCCGCTCACGACCTCTCCCTGCTCGGACGCCAATCTCTTCTGCCCCATCTGCACGGCGATCGGCACCTTGATGTCTTGAATCATGATCGAAAGCATCGGTGGTTGCAGCATGCTCCCGGCCCCGCAGGTGCTCATGGTCTGGTTTGGAGTACTCGCGGTCCGGCCCTTCGGCGCAGCCGAGATATCGAGCGCCTTCAGGTCATCGGCCGTGAATAGCTTGCAGGCATCCTGAGGGATCTCGGCCGCCCGCAAAGACGACGATCCCATCAGGGTCGCTGCCAGCAATGCGCAGGCGAGGAGAGGTGTGCGCAGGGATGATGACATAGGCCGATTCCTTTGGAGGGTTCGCCGGGGTGTTGTCTGGCAGACGCTATCTCCGGTTGCGTGGTGATGCAAGGTCATCCTGCTTCGTATTGGCTGCAACGTGGCGGCGCGATGACTCTGGGAGAAGTGGCTCCGCATTTTCGGACCGCAGAAGGTGCGGCCAGCGACGATCGCCAGAGTTGTGTGTGGATGCTGGAGGTCCGGCCGAGGGGGTGAGGCGTATCGTGCCACCTGCCAGCTACGCGGACTGTCTTCGCTTCAACTGCGAAGTTGGAACGTCGCGATTTAGAACCACCCGCGCTTCCTCAGGAGCCGCTACTCTTCGGAAGAGGTCTACCTGCATCGCCAGCCAGACGGGGAGATAACCGATCGCGTTGATCCCGGTGAGACTCAGGAGCACCAGCGCCAGTCGCCACGGCTCTCGCGAGGAGCTCACGAACCAGATGACGACTCCCGTACACGCGATCACGTATGACGGCCGCTCGGCCTGATGATTGAACAGGACGACGAAGACGAGCAGCGAGGCGAGATAGCTCGTCCGAAAGCCGGGATCGTTCCAGCGTCTGGCCTGCACGAGCGGCGCGAGCAGGATCAACACCCCCGCGAGCTGCACGGGCCAGTTGGGCCACGCGCCCGGGAATATGCGGTGCGCCAGTCCCATCACCGACATGCCGCGCGCGAGCGAATCGCCTGACTCGATCGCAAACCACCAGCCGTACTGCGCTTTCAGCGCTGCGGCGGAAGTGACCAGCAGGGGCAGCAGAAGCATCGTCAGCGCGCAGCAGGCGAAGATCAGGGCTGCGCGAAGGCGTCGCGGATGGAAGAGCGCGAAGCTCAGTGCGGCCAGCGGAAAGAGCTTGATGGCCGCGCCAAGCGCGATGGAGAGATATCCGTTGACTTGCTTTCCGCGTTCGAGCGACACGAACGCCAGCACGATGAGCGCCGCCACGAGCGCGTTGCTCTGCGAGCGCTGCATCGATCCGTGGATTTCGGGAATGAGCAGCACGAGTGCGATCGTCGCATCGTTGCGCGAGCAGAGGCGGTCGAGCGCGTAGATGAGCGCCGCGAGATTGACCGTGTTCCACAAGAGCAGTCCCAGGGCGAATGGCGGCATCGCAAACGGCGCGAACAGCAGCGCCGTGGTAGGGCTGTACTTGAACCGATCACCGAGGCCATATCCCGCGTACAGATTCTGCCCGTACAACAAATGCCAGAACGCGGCGCGAAAGATCGGGAACGTGGGATGCGTGTGATGCGGAAAGAGACTGCGCTGGGCGGTCACCGAGAGCAACACGATCCCGAGCACGACGTAGACGACGGAGCGCACACGCTCGCCATGCGGCCCGAGCGGGTCTTTGAGAAAGGCGCGGAAATCGTTCACGCGTGTACTGACAGGAAGGCGGAGGGAGAGGCGCGTGTGCAGCGCCACGGGCGCTGACCGCGCCTGACGGTGCATCGAGATTCGTTGCCGGCAGACGCAAGGTACACTCGTGCCCTGACGAGTCCATTACAGATGTCGACATTAAGAATGTCTTGTGACCGGGGCAGCCGGGTCCTCTCGATTGTCGCCGCCACGCTGTACATGGGCGCCGTCCCTATCTATCCCGGCGCCACGCTCGATGTCGCAGCATCGAAGGAAACCAGGCCCGAACGCCGAAGTTTCTCGTCAAGGTGTACGGCACGCCCGACGCATATGAGAATGTCGTCGCGTTCTACACGAAGAACGGATTCAAGGAGTCCACCGGCATCGGCGTCGGCAACGACGCAAAACAGAAAATGGGGATGTGCTCACAGGGCGACAGCATCGTGGCGCTCAACTTTCCCGCGACTGTGAAGGACAAGAGTGGGAAGGTCATCTCGCACACAGGGACGCGGATCGCGGTCGGCGACTTACCGCCGCCGGTTGGGCACGAAGCAGGCGATCACGTACTGCCCGGCACGAGAGTCTCGGTGATGCCATTCACGCCACCATGGAGAGCTGCGCCGGCGACGCCGCCCGACGCAATCGTCCACGACG
>JALYSW010000344.1 GCA_030854615.1 Gemmatimonadota bacterium | reverse complement strand
ATCGTCTCGGCCGGGCTCGCGATCGCGCCGTTCATGTAGTTCGAATCGGGATACTGCACCGATGAGTTGGGCAGCGTCACCTTGTTCGCATTGTTCATCGCGTCGGTGCCGCTGGAGTCCATGTCCGCATCGTAGTAGATCGACAACGGATCGTTGATGTCCTTCGTCGCGAGATCCGCGTTGAAGGTCACCGCAAAGCCGTCGGCCTGCACGATCATCGGCTGCGCCTGGACGATGCCGATTCCCGAGATGCGGAGATCACGATCGATGGCGCTCTGCGCGTAGCGCGCGTTCTGCAGCGCGTCCAGCCGGCCGGCACTCGCGCTCACCGAGCGCGCCTGGTACCGGAAGAACGGAACGGCGAGGCCGAAGACGAGCACGAAGAGCACGATCGCGATCATCATTTCGATGAGCGTCACACCGTCGCGTCGCGAAGTTGCGGAAGTACGCATGGCTGACATCCTCAGAAGGCGGCGATGATGGTGGACTTCTTCACCGGCGTGCTAAGCCCGGCGTTCGAAACCGTGACCGTAATCGCCTTGTAGTCCTGTGTCGCATCGAGCGTTCGCGTCACCTGCGTCACGCGCTTGTAGCCCGCGAAGCCGGTGATCGAGCTCTCCGTCACTGCATAGGCGTCGAGCGACGCGTACGCCGTCGAGCCCTTGATCGTCTCCAGGCGGTCGAGCACCAGATCACTCGCGACCGACGACAGTGCGCCGTCACTCGTGGCGTGCGAGAAGGAGGTGATGAACTTCCCCATTCCCAGCAGCGCGCCCGTCAGAATCACCAGCGCGATCATGACCTCGATCAGCGTCATGCCGCTGCGTCGCTTCATCCGTGCGCTCATATGCTCCCCGCTTTCCAGAGGCCTGCGAGATATCGGAACCAGTCGGTGCGACCCGTCGACTGCACAACCTGAATCGCGCGCCAGTCGTTCGGGAGCTCCTTGCTCGAGGCGAGGTACACCTCGAGATCGGTGCTCGCCGCGCCATCGCGACGGAAGATCACGCTGGGCATTCCATCGATCGTCTTGACGTTCGAGCCGCTGATCGCAGCCGATACGGGCCCGCTCAGTCCAGCGGGCGGAATCTTGAAGTGCACGCCATCCTCGAGCGCCGCGTAGGTGACGCGCTCGCCATTGTCGACGACATCGTTGTTGTTGCCATCCTCGAGGATCCGCATGCGCTTGTTCGGCTGATCGAAGCTCACGACGACGTCGTACTGTCGCGTGACCGCCAGCCGTTCGGCGTTCTGCAGCGCGACGCGCACCGTGCGCGCCCCTGAATCCACCTGGAATTGCGTGAAGTTCACCCGAGGATACGCGAGCGTCGCGAAGATGCCGACGATGGCGCACACGATCAGCAGCTCGACCGCGCTGAAGCCGCGGCGGTTGCTCGATCCTGTCGCTGTCACGCGGTTGGGTGAGGCACTAGTGAATAGGGTCATCTGCGCTAACTCTCCAAGGGTCCAGGAGGAACGACTTCTGTAATCAGCGAGCTTTCTTGGAACCGTCTCACGAGTCCGCCAGCCATTCAGCAGGCGGCCTCGTCTGCGGCTCCCTAATGCGCGAGCCATGCCCGAAGCTATCTTGTTGCTATGATAGCGTTTACAATTCTATGAGGCTCGAATCACTACGCAAACAAGTGCGAACATGATAGATATTGCACAGGCCGCTTACCCGTTTGGCACGTTCAATGAGAAGACGTCATCACGGTTGAGATCGTCACCGTCACCTCTCGCGAAAAGCGGCAACGATTGGTTGCGCTTTGCGGCTGACGTCACGCGGCTGGGCTTCCCAGCCGTAACGTGCTGTGACATGGCTGCGCCTTTCCGCGTCCATTCCATAGTTATGACTAACCAACCGAGATAGCCGTGGGACTGGTCGCTACTCTCCTGCCCAGCCCCCACCGGCTGAACCGCGTCCGCACGGCTTTGAGGGACCATTACACGATGGTCCCCTGCAACGATTGGCCGGAGCTGCTCGCCGCATGCGCGGCGCGCCCGGTGACGATCGCGCTCATCGATCTCTTCCCGGCATCGCAGGTCAGCGACACCTTCGACTGGCTTCGCCAGGTGAAGCGTCGCTTCCCGTCGGTGACAGTCGTTCTCTACGCGGCCGTCCCTCCCGCGCGCCCGCGCGATCTATTCGAGGCCGGCCGCTTCGGTGTCGACGGTCTGATCGTCGCCGATCAGGACGACGAGCCGCGCCGTCTCCTCACGATCATCGAGCAGGCCGAGGCGCGCGGGATCATCGAGCTGCTCCGTCCCGCGATTGCCGACGTGAAGCCGACGGTTCGCGATGCGCTGCTCGTTACGGTCACTCGCGCGCACCAGCGGCTCGCGCCGGACCTGCTCGCGCGCATCCTGGGCATTCGTCGGAAGGTGTTGTCCGATCGCCTCGTGCAGGCGGGCTTCCCCACCGCGCAGCGACTCATCGCGTGGGGGCGGCTCGTCGTCGCCGCGAAGATGCTCGAGGACAACGAGCGCACGGCGGACAGTGTGGCGCTCGCGCTCGACTTTCCGTCAGGCAGCGCATTCAGAAATACCTGTCAGCGCTACGTGCACGCGGCGCCGCACCAAATCCGCGCGCGCGGCGGCGCGGCGTACGTGATAGGCGCGCTGCTCCGTCACGTACAGTCGGCCGACGGCAGGCGACAGACGCTCCCGCGCGTGCACACGCGCGCGCCGAGGCTTGCCGTATGAGCGATCACGAGACGGCGCTGGCCGAGGGGGACGAGGCGGAGCAGAAGGGCGACCTACAGGCGGCGTCGGCGGCGTATCGGCGGCTCTCGACATCGGCCGTGCCAGCGCCGGCGGCGCAGGGTTTGTTCAGGCTCGGACGCGTCGCGTGGCGGCAGGGACGGCTCGACGACGCGCTCGAGCTCTACGAGCGCGCCCGCGCAGCCGCCATCGAGCTCGGGGACGACGACCTTCGCGCGTCGATCGAGAATGGCGTTGGGTCCGTCTATTGTCAGCGCGGAATCTTCACGCAGGCGCGCTCGTCGTTCGCCGTCGCGTCGGAGCTCGCGGTGTCGCCTGCGCTGCGGGGGCGGATTCAAATCAACATGGGCGCTTTGGCCCTGCTACTCGGCGATATCGAAGAGGCGCGTGCGAGCTACGAGCGCGCGGTGGAGATTCTCGATTCGATCAACGACGAAGAGGGGCTGACGCTCGCGCTGCACAATCTCGCGCTGGCGCATGCGGAGGAGCAGGACTGGGACGCGGCCGAGGCCTCATTCGACCGATGCCTGTCGATCGCCGAGAAGCGCGGCGACAAGAACGTGGCGGCGGGGGCGATGCTGAATCAGGCGGAGCTGCGCTGCGAGGCCGAGCGATACCCGGAGGCGCTCGTGCAGAGCGAGAAGTCGCTCGCGATCTTCACGGAGCTACAGGATGAGAGCGGACGCGCGGCGGCGCTTCGCGTGCAGGGCGAGATCTACCGGAAGATGCACCAGCTCGAGGAGGCGGAGCCGCGGCTGAAGGAAGCGATTCGCATCGCCGGGCGGCTGCAGCTGCTGACGCTCGAGGCCGAGGCGGCGCGCGAGCTGGGAATGGTGAAGGCGGGACGCGGCGATGTGACGAGCGCGACCAAGTGGCTGCGTCGCGCGCTCGCGAGATTCTCGCTGATGAGCGCGGACGACGAGATGCACGCGATCGAGGAGCAGCTACAGGCGCTCAAGCCGTGGCGGCCGAGTGGGGAGCAGAAGACGGTGAAGAAGGGGGGGTGACTCGGCGAGCACTCTCGGCATTTCGAGCGTGCATACGAGCTCACTCGTCGTGGCGTTCTTGTACGAAGGCTCTCCACCCGTCGGATTCCGCCAGCTGCTTCAGCTCCTCATTCCGCGTCAGCAGAAATCGTCGCATGTAGGACGTGAGGAATAGTGTTTCCGCCAGTCGTCCGAGAATCGGCAACGGCGCCGCAAACTCGACGACATCTCGCACCAGCGTTCCGCCGTCTGCTTCCTCGAAGAAGTGATCGTGGCGCATCCGCGCGAAGGCGCCGCGGAGCATGGTGTCCTCAAAGTAGCGCCGGCGGTCGTAGGCAGTGATGCGCGTCGTAAGCCGCTGGCAGACTCCAAAGTGCCGCGCGCGCCACGTGACCTCGTCGTCAAGATCCAGCAGCCCGGAGAGCCTTCCGCCTACCGCCCGTTCGCCCGTTGCCGACGTCGAGCGCACGTGCGCGTCGACGCTTCGTGAGAGATCGAAGACCCGTTCGCGCGGCGCGGCGATGACGGTGACAAGCTCAATTGTAGCCAGACGATTCTCCGTCTCGTGTAACTTGTCGCCGCGCTTCCTGTCGCTCGAATCGCAGTACGACTCACTTCCCCGCCGCGACTCAGCCCAGCGGCTCGTTCCCCATCAGCACCGCCATGAGCGCCTTCTGCACGTGCAGACGATTCTCGGCCTCATCCCAGACTCGGCTCTGCGGTCCGTCGATCACATCGGCCGCGACCTCCTCGCCGCGATGCGCCGGAAGACAGTGGAGGAAGATCGCGTCCTTGCTCGCGCCTGACATGAGCTTCCGATCGACCTCGTAGCTCTTGAATGCCTTCTCGCGCTTCGCCTGCTCCTCTTCCTGCCCCATCGACGCCCACACATCCGTGTTGACGACGTGCGCGCCCTTCACCGCCTCGGCCGGATCGCGCACGACCTTCACGTTCTTCCCGCCCTCGCGCTTGAGCGTCACGGCATCCGGATCGTAGCCCTCGGGACACGCGAGCACTAGCTCGAAGCCGAGCCGGTAGGACGCGTTGATCCACGAGTTCGCCATGTTGTTGCCGTCGCCGATCCAGGCGATCTTCTTCCCCTCGAAGGTGCCGAGGTGCTGGTTGACGGTGAGCAGGTCCGCGAGGATCTGGCAGGGGTGGAGCAGATCGGTGAGCCCGTTGATCACCGGCACCGACGCGTAGCGCGCGAGCTCCTCGACCTCCGCGTGCGCGAAGGTGCGGATCATGATCCCATCGACGTAGCGCGAGAGCACGCGCGCGGTGTCGGCGATCGGCTCACCGCGGCCGAGCTGCACGTCGCGCGGCGAGAGAAAGAGCGCGTGTCCGCCGAGCTGCCAGGCGCCGACTTCGAAGGAGACGCGCGTGCGCGTCGAAGACTTCATGAAGATCATCGCGAGCGACTTCCCCGCGAGCGGACTTGCGGTGTACTCGCCTTTGCGCATCTTCTCGGCGAGCGCGAAGAGGGAGACGAGCTCGGGGCGCGTGAAGTCGGGGATCGCGAGAAAGTCGCGATGGGTGGCGTCGGTCATGTTCCTCTGGGGAATGGCTAAGCGCGGGGAAGATACTGGGCGGTCGCAATTTTGAGCAAGCGGGTCAATCGCCCGTCACTATTACGAGCGAGTCCTCACGAATTATGTGGCGCTCGACCAAGCTCCAAAACTCGCCGAGACCTAATGGTCCAAATCGTTCGATCGTTTCCATCTCCGGATACGTGAGATCAGCATCGGTCACGTGTCCGTTTTCTTCGGAGATGAAAACGATCGTGTTTGCGGGGGAGAGAGAAAGTAAGTCCGCGACTGTGGCGATCATCGCTGCGCGCAGCGAGGCTGGGATTTCCAGAAACGCTGCGCCTTCGTCAGACTCGGCATACTGAAAGAACGCGTTTGACGACTGATAACCGTCTTCATCCAAAACGAGATTATACGCGAGTCCTTTCACAGGAACGCCCGCATATCGCGAAAGGGCCTCGATGTTTCCGGCCCGTGCCCATGCGTTCGCATCCGTGACTACAGGTTGAACGAGAATCGGCGAAGGCGGTGCGGTATATGGGTACGCCACGTCGACGCACAAAACGGTGATCATGAACGTCACGTCCGTCCCGCCGTCACCGCTTCTCCAACGCCTTCCCCATCCGCCCCACCACTTCGCTCAGAATCTTCCCCGACGTTCCCATGTTCACGCGCGCGAAGCACGCGCCCTGGCGTCCGAAGTCGAGTCCGCGCATCACCGCGACCTTC
>JALYSW010000337.1 GCA_030854615.1 Gemmatimonadota bacterium | reverse complement strand
AGGGAACGGTGGCTCCGAACCGCATCGCCGACATCAATCCGAATGACGTCGAGTCGGTCACGATCCTGAAGGGATCCGCCGCCGCGGCCATCTACGGGGCGCGCGCTGCGCAGGGTGTCGTGATCATAACGACCAAAAGCGGCCGGTCCGGCGCGACGCAGTACTCGCTGCATTCGTCCTACTCGTTCGACAACGTCACGAGCGGCTATCCGCTGCAGACCACGTACGGACAGGGGAACAATGGCTTCCTCGCAGACAACGGCGTGACCAATCAGGTGGACGCGTTCTCCTCCAGCCACAGCTGGGGACAGCCACTCGCCCCCGGAACGAAGACGTACGACCATTTCGGCGAGATGTTCGAGACGGGGCACGTCGCCGACAACAATCTGTCGATCTCCGGTGGCGATGATCGCCGTACCTTCTTCCTCTCGGGCGGCATCAACGACAACCACGGCTTCGTGCTCGGACCGGCAGATCAGTACAAGCGCAGCACGATTCGCCTGAAGGCGACGCAGCTCATCGGCGACAAGTTCAAGCTCGGCGGCAACCTGGCCTACGTCGACTCGCGCGGCTCGTACGTGCAGCGCGGCGATAACACCAGCGGCATCATGCTCGGCGGGCTGCGCACGCCGCCGGAATGGAACAACTTCGACTTCTTCGCCGCGAACGGTGAGTACAAGACGTACCGCTTCCAGAATCCTTCGACGCTCTCGGCGACGACGGGGCGCGGCTACGACAATCCGTTCTGGATCACGCAGGAAGCGCCGGCACAGTCGCAGCTCAACCGTGTCTTCGGAAACGTCGACATGAACTTCGAGCCGACCGACTGGCTGAAGATTCAGGAGACGGCTGGTGCGGACTACTACACCGATTCGCGCCTCGAAGGGCTCCCGCAGGGGAACGCGACGACCTCCGATGGACAGGTGATTCGCGCCGACTTCACGAATTACATTCTCGATCACAACCTGACGGCCGTGGCGAGCCACGTTTTCTCGCCGTGGTTGTCCGGCACGTTCACGGTCGGGCAGAACCTGAACGCGACGTCCTTCCATCAGATCTATGCGATCGGTACGACGCTCATCGCGCCGCAGCCGTTTTCAATTCTGAATACCATCAGCCGCGACGTCGACGACAGCACGGCGCACATTCATCGTGAGTCGTACTTCGGGCAGGCGACGGCGGATCTGTGGGACCAACTCTTCCTGACGGGCGCTCTTCGTAACGACGGCTTCTCCACCTTCGGCTCCAACAACCGTCGTCACTGGTTCCCCAAGGCCAGCGCCGCGTGGACGTTCACGAAGTCCATGCCGTCGCTCGCGGATCACAACATCGATTTCGGGAAAGTCCGCTTCGCGTACGGCGAGACCGGCCGTGAGCCGCTCGTCTACACGACGAACAGCGTCTTCAGCGTAGGCCGCTTCACGGAATACGGCGGCGACGCGTCGGGTATTCTCCGCACGATCTACATGGGACAGGCCGGACTCGTCGGACCGAACGCGGTCGGCAGCGACAGCCTCCGTCCCGAGCGCACGCGCGAGTTCGAAGGCGGGCTCGATTTCGGACTGTTCAAGGGCTGGGCCACGGTGGGCATTTCGTACTACGACCAGAAGACGAGCGACGTCATCTTCGAAGGACCGACGCCACCGTCGAGCGGCAGCACGTCGATCATCAAGAACGCCGCGGTCATCACGAACAAGGGCTGGGAAATCACGACCGATCTGCATCCGGTTCGTGGCCAGCGCTTCAGCTGGGATCTGGGCCTGCAGTGGTCGCGCAACCGGAACCTCGTGACGGATCTGAGCGGCTCGACGGATATTCTCGTCGGCTCGCAGGCGATCACGAGCACGGTAGCGCGCGTCGGCTATCCGACGGGTGAATTCGCCGGCTACGATTTCTATCGCTGCGGCATGGGGCTGACGTTGAACAGTATCGACCTCGATCACACCGCGGCTTCGGCCGGTGGCTGCCTTGCCGCCGATGGCTCGGCGCCGAAGAAGGGAGCGCTCTACGTATCGGGGAATGGATTCCCGGTGCTCAATTTGAATGACCTCGCGGCACTCGGCTCGGCGCAGCCCAACTGGACCGGCAGCGTGCACACGAGCATTACGTTCCTGAAGAACTGGAACGTGTCCGCGCTCGTCGACATCAAGAAGGGCGGCAAGGCATTCAACGGCACGCGCGGCGCGCTGTACGTCTACGGTACGCACAAGGACACGGACGTCCGCGGACAGACCTTCGTCTTCGGTCCGTCGGCCAATGGCGTGAAGGGCTTCCATGGTGACGCGGCAGTCGCGGGTCCCGGTGCCGGAACGCCGGTCATCATCGACCAGAACTGGTTCGAGGTCGACGGCGGCGCGTTCGGCGGCAACACCATCGACTTCATCGAGGACGCAGGCTTCACCAAGCTCCGCGAGGTCTCGCTCGGCTACACCTTCACGCAGCCGTGGGTGTCGCGAGTGCTGCGACTCAACTCCGTCGACCTCCGTGTCGCCGGACGTAACCTGGTCACGTGGACGCACTACTCCGGTCTCGACCCGGAAACGCAGCTCGGCGGTGCGACGCTGGTCGGCGGCTTCGACTGGTTCAACAATCCGCAGACTCGTTCGTTCGTCGTCACCGTTGGACTCAACCGCTAACACGCGAGGAGGAGAGCACATGAAGAAGTCCTATAAGCTCGCGCTCATCGCGCTAGCCGCATCGACAATCACGGCAACGGGGTGCAACAGCTTTCTGACCGGCGAGGGGTTGACCAACAACCCGAATCAGCCGACCAGTGCGACTGCAGACCAGCTGTTCACCGCCGTGCAGGTCGCGGTGATGGGCGATTGGGAATCGTATCCCATGAACCTGCTGCCGATGTGGGTCAATCAGATCGCCGGCGTGAACCGCCAGTGGCAAAGCTATGCTCAGTTCAAGTCGGGCACCGACAACCTCACGTCGGACGCGCTGTGGATCGCGCTCTACGCGTCCGGCGGGCTGGCCGACATCCGTCGTGGCGAAATCGCTGCTGCGGCAAACGGCAACGTCAAGCAGGTCGGGCAGTTTCGTGTGATCGAGGCGCTGTTCATGGGCACGACCACCGATATCTTCGGCGATGTCCCCTACGATTCCGCGCTGACGCCGTTCCCGAAATTCGATCCGCAGGCGCAGGTCTACGCGCACGTGCAGGCGGTTCTCGACTCCGCGATCACCGATCTCGGAGGTGCGGGCAACGGTGCAGGCGTCGATTTCTACTACGGTGGCGACATCTCGAAGTGGACTGCGCTCGCGCACACGCTCAAGGCGCGATTCTACATGCACACTGCCGAGAATGCCGATCTATCGTACAACAATGGTATCCTCGCTCAGGTGCTCGCCCAGACTGCGGCCGGGATCTCGTCGGTCGACGGGTCGTTTAACACGAAGCACACGACCAACACCTTCGAGACGAACCTGTTCTACGAGTTTCTCGTCGGCTCGCGAGCGGGCGATGTGGAGCCCGGCGCTGGGCACATCAACGTGGCGAAGCAGCTCAACGACAACGCCGAATTGGCGTCGCTCTACTCGAAGAACAGCTCCGGCCAGTACGTCGGGTCGCCAGCCGGCGCGTCTGCCGGTAGCGACATCTCCACGTTCATCTTCCCGTCGGATTACTCGATGGGAGTCGTGACGTACTCGGAGAACCTGCTGCTCTCCGCGGAGGCCCACTACAGGCTCGGACAGTCGAGCCTCGCGCTCACCGACTATACGAACGAGCGTGCGGCGTACGGCGATGCCGGTGCGCCGATCCCCGCTGGGGCGAACGGCCTGCTCGTCGGAATTCTCGAGGAGAAGTACGTGCGAAACTTCCTGAACCCCGAAGTCTATTTCGACTATCTCCGGACGTGCGTGCCGAACGTTCCGCTTCCGGCGAACGTGTCGACGAACTTTCCGTACATCCCGCCGCGGCTTCCCTACAGCTATACGGAGCGCACGACGAATCTGAACACGCCTGCCGATCCGGTAGCGAACGCGGCGTGGCCCAAGCATCCGACTGGCCCCGCTGGCTTGGTGTGCGCCGGGCAGGTGGGACGTCCTTGATCGAGTTGCGTGTTGCCACACGTCCGGCCGAAGCAGGTCGGACGTGCGTGCAGCAACCGTCTATCGCTACGTATCGACCATTCATGTTTGAGGAGCGACACCTATGATCAGACTGAAGTTGATGCTCGCGGCAGCGGCGGTGATCGCCGTGGTCGCGGCTTGCTCGAAGTACGAGCCGAATGGCATTACCGGAGGCACGGGGTTCACGGGGGTCGCTCTGACCACCAATCCGTCATCCTTCGCGTTGCACATGCGGCTGGTGCCCGAATCGACCTACTTTGATTCGACGGCCCGCCGCGACAGCACCATTCCGGCACACGACATTCCGCTCGACTCCACGCTGTTCGACGTGACGGCTTCGATCATGCCCCAGGACCTCGCGATTGCCAACGGTTTCAACAACATGACCTTCGTGAGTCCCGTCGCTGCGCTCGTTACAGGGACCGACGGGAACTATGTCGTACCGGATACCACCGGCTCGGGATCATTCACCGTGACGTACACTGATGTGGACCACGCCTTCGCCACTACGTCGGCGGTGCTACCGATCACGGTCACACGGGTGCCGTAAGAAGCAACTCAGCCAACGAAAAAAGCGCCCGATCGGTATGTGCCGATCGGGCGCCCTTTCGTTTCTAACCGACTCACGCGGCGAAGCATGTAGGGGCAACGAACTCATCAGGCGCTACCTAAGTGGCTCTGCAATAGAATTAGGCCGGCGATGCCTGCGCTTGCAGCGATGCGCATGCCAATCAGGGTTAGCCTCTTCTAATCCTGCTCTGGGGCATCGCGATCGGTTCAAGTTTACGTCTCATTCTGACCAACTTCACCGGAGATTGACATCTTGCGAAGGCACAGCCCCAGCGTATATTTCTGGCCGCGACGATGTCACGCACGTGATCGGGAATTTGGCGCATCCGCTGGGGTCGCGCCCCCGCGGATTCAGGGTGGGAAGTGCTGCAAGGCGCCGCCAATCCAATCAGGCGCTTCGGCGAGTGCTTTCCGGTGGCGCCACTGCAGTCGTTTGGTCCTCGTGCACGCCTGTCGACGGTCAGTAGTTACAGCCTTCTTCTATGGAGTTCGTACATGAAAAGACTCGTGGTGTTTGCCGTTTCCGTGCTCGCCGTCGGCGTCGTTGCATGTTCGAGCGATGACCCCAATGGATTGAAATCCGGCCTGAGCACGTCCAGCGTCATGTACGCCGACTCCAGCCCGGTCGTTGTGCATGTCACGCGGAATCCCGCCGATACCATCCCGAAGTCTGATACGGCGCACTACAAGAAGTTGCCGTACTACGTCCCGACGGACTCGGTCGATCGCGTTCCGACCATTCTCACGCAGAATGGCGATACGGTACTGAATGGTTATGACAACGTTGTAGCGACATTCAATCCTGATGGAATCGCCGACGTCGATGACGCCACCGCCGCAATCGAGGGTGATTCGCCGGGCCATACGGTTCTGACGTATACGTACACAGACTTCAACCAGAAACACGCCACGCAAGCGACGAACATTCCGATTACGGTCCTGCTCGCCGCGCCGGCGCCGCCGCGCCGTGTCAACCTCGTCCGCTTTGTTCACTAGGTCGCGATGACAAAGCGCCCGATAGGCATCATGCCGATCGGGCGCTTTTTTTCTGTTCCACTTGGGTCAATCCGGGATCGCGCCTTCCGGAAGCACGTAGGTCAGCGGGTCGACGACCTTGCCGTTGACGTGAATCTCGTAGTGCACGTGCGGACCGGTCGAGAGTCCCGTGCTGCCGACGTTCGCGATGATCTGGCCGCGCTTCACCTTCTGTCCCGCACGCACCACGATGCGCGAGCAGTGCGCGTACTTCGTGACGATCCCGTCGCCATGATCGATCTCGAGCACGTTGCCGTAGCCCGTTTCGACGGTGACGAGCCGTACGATTCCGCCCGCCGGCGCGACGATCGGCGCGCCCATCGGCGCGCTCACGTCGATCCCCTCGTGCGGACGTGCGTAGTGCAGAATCGGATGGAAGCGCGAGAGCGAAAAGTTGCTCGAGAGCCAGCCGGCCGTCGGCATGATCGACGGAATGCGTGCCATCCGCTCGCTGTTATGCGCCAGCGTCCCCGACACCTCGGCGAAGCTCGCCGCGAGCGAATTCGCGCGCTTGATCATCCCATCAATGTCGCTCGTGCTGCTGACGGCCATCTCGGTCACGCCGCCGATCGTGAGCGTGGGACCGGTGATGTCGGTGCGCTGGGCGGCAGAGTCGGCGGAGAGACCAGCGAGGAGCCGAATCTGCTGGTCGCGGCGGCCGATCGCGCGAAGCGTGTCGTCGAGGCTGTCGAGGCGCGCCTGCATCGCCGTGACGCTGCCCAGCAGGCTGCGATCATCCGAGTGGCGGAGCTTGAGGGCGACGTGGCTGAGCGCAACGCCGACACCCATGGCCGCCACCAGACCGAGCGCGCTTGCGCCGATCGCGAGCCGTTTCACGAGCGTCTCGGAAAGCGAAAAGCCGCGCGGAGAGTCGGAGCCGTGCGGTACGACGAGAAAGGTCCAGCGGCGCTGTGGCGGCATGCGACTCTCCAAAAGATGCGGACGGCTCTACCGGGAAAAGACTCGCGCGGGAGGGTTCGGTCACTCCTGTATGGAGGCGTTACAGGCCCAAATGTCCGATCCGGGCAGACTATTCCAAGTAATCAATCCGCAATGACTTACGGCGCCGAAAGTTAGAAAATGGGAATGGTGTCGCGGGGGAAGAGCGGGGCGCCTCTGGTCACCGTCCAGGCACTCGGATCGAGCGCGCCGAGCGATGCAATCCCCTGGTCGCTCACGGCGCCCGGGCCACCCAGCTGCTCCCACACTGATTGTGCCTTCACGGGCATGAAGGGCGCAAGGAGGACGGTCTGGATCGCGAGCTTCCGTGCGAGCGTGGCGAGGGTCTCGTCGAGCGCGAGTGCCGCGGCCGGATCCTTCGCGAGCTTCCACGGCGCCTGCCGATCCACGTATTCGTTGGCGCCCGACACGTTGTGGAGCACGGCCTTGAGCGCGTCGTGCAGGAGGAAGCCGTTCATGGCTTCGAGGTAGTCGGCGACATCCGCATCGTCGTCCCGCGTCGAGTCGTTGTCGCGCCACGCGGGAACGACTCGTGCCCGGTACCTGTCGATCATCGCGATCGTGCGGCTCGCGAGGTTGCCGAAGCCATTCGCGAGATCCGATGTGTAGCGTTCCTCGAAGCGCTCCCACGAGAAATTTCCATCGGCGTCGAACGGAACCTCGCGCATCAGAAAATAGCGGAACGCATCGGGACCAAATCGGTCGATCGCCTCGCCGAGCTCCAGCTTCACCCCCGCACTCTTGCTGAACCGCTCGCCGCCGAGATTGACGAAGCCGTGCGCCCAGATGCGTTCGGGGAGCGGAACGCCGGCGGCCTTCAGCATCGCCGGCCAGATCACGGCGTGAAAGCGCGTGATGTCCTTACCAATCACATGGAGCTGCGCGGGCCAGTGCTGCTTTGGCTCCGCGCCGGGGAAGCCCGTCGCGGTGAGATAGTTCGGCAGCGCGTCGAACCAGACGTACGTCGTCTGCACCTCGCCATCGCTCGTCGGGCGAGGGAAGGGAACCCCCCACGCGAGTCGCGCGCGGCTCGCCGACACATCGTCGAGCCCCTGGCGCAACAGGCTCAGGATCTCGTTGCGGCGCGACTCCGGCTGCAGGAACTCCGGATGCGCATCGAAGTGCGCGAGCAGAAAGTCGCGGTACGCGCTGAGGCGGAAGAACCAGTTACGCTCCTCCACCCACTCCAGCACGCGCGTCGGATGCAGGATGCATTGACCGTCGACGATCTCGTTCTCCTGCTTGAACGCTTCGCAGCCTACACAGTAATAGCCCTCGTACGACTTCTCGTAGAAGTCGGACGGCGACCGCTCGAAGATGCGCTCGATCAGCGCCTGCACGCCGCTCTTGTGCGCCGGCCCCGTCGTACGCATGAACTGGTCGTTCGAGATCCCCAGCCGGCGCCACATCGCCTGGAACGTCCCGGCCACCTCGTCGACGAGCGCCTGTGGCGTGAGGCCGCGGTCCGCTGCCGTCTGCGCGACCTTCTGCCCGTGCTCGTCCATCCCGATCAGAAACCAGACGCGGTCGCCGAGCATGCGATGATACCGCGCGATGACGTCGGCGCCGATCTTCTCGAATGCGTGGCCAAGGTGCGGGTCGCCGTTGGCGTAGTCGATCGCGGTGGTGAGATAGTACTCCGCCACGCTATTCGCTTTCCCCCGCCGCAGGTGGAGTCTCGCCGCCCGGACGCCCGCGCCGCCCGCCTCGGCGCCCGCGACGACGATGCGGACGCCGGTCGCCGGCGTCGCCTGCGTCGCTGGCGTCGCT